>JALERH010000059.1 GCA_022764275.1 Blautia sp.
CAGAGATGAGAAGGACGAAAATGGTAAGTATGTACGCAGAGAGCGTTATACAGGACGCTGTTCCAGAAGCTTTTTCGTAGGTAAGACTATTCAGCAGGAGGATGTACATGCAAAATATGAAAACGGCGTGCTGAAAGTTACTTTCCCGAAGGAAGAGACAAAGAAAGAAGTTGAAGAAAAGAAATGTATTTCCATTGAAGGCTGAGACAGCTTCCGAAGGCTAAGACAGCTTCGTTAATCTTATAGATGAAAGTTTCATACTCCCCTCATTTTCCCTGCCGGGTGCCAACCCTGGCAGGGTTTTCATACTTTACAGCAAATTTCCTGTCTGATATACTGTTATCAGTTTTACAGTATAATATCAAAAAATCAGAGGTATTCCCAAGATGATAAAAAGAAAGATAATCATAGATTGCGACCCGGGCGTGGATGATGCCATTGCGCTGGCCTTTGCAGCGGCAAACAGAGACAGGCTGGAACTTCTTGCCGTGACGACGGTAGGCGGGAATCAGGCAATTGAGAAGGTGACGAGAAATGCCCTGGATCTGCTGGACTTTTACGGGCTGGATGTTCCGGTAGCTATGGGAGCTGACTCTCCGCTTATTCGTGAGCCCATGTATGCACCGGAAGTGCACGGCGAAAACGGACTTGGAAATTGTGCATTGCCGAAAACTTCCCGGACACCGGAGAAAGAAAACGCCGTACTTTTTCTGAGAAAAATACTTTTGGCTTTGCCGGAGGGAGAGAAAGCCACGCTTGTGCCTATCGGCCCTATGACAAATATTGCATTGCTGGTTAAGCTTTTCCCGGAGGTAAAAGACAGGATCCGCGAGATTGTCTTCATGGGAGGAGCAGCCTGCGGCGGAAATGTGACGTCATCGGCAGAATTTAATATTTATGTGGATCCCGAGGCAGCAAAAATGGTCTTTCGGTCGGGAATCCCCCTGGTGATGTGCGGCCTTGATGCCACACTAAAATGCTGCCTGACCCGCGGTCAGGTTCTGAAGCTTTGTCAGTCTCCGCAGCGGATTGCGAAGCTCTGCGGCGATATGGCAGGTTTTGCCCTGGAAAACAGCAGCAGTAAATATCGCGGTGTGGTGAGCATTCATGATGCCGTACCACTTTTATACTTGCTCCATCCGGAGATTTTTACGGTCAAAAGGACAATTCTGGATGTGGATTGCTCTGATGGTGTATCACGGGGAACGACGCTTTGCGATTTTCGCTGGTGGGAGCATGAGGAAGAAGAAATGAAAGATTTTGTCCTTATGGATGCGGATACAAAAGCTTTCCAGGAAAAGCTGATTGAAGCACTGTATGGGCTGACATGATTACGACAAAGGAACCATGAAACCATGAATTACATTGTTTTTGATCTGGAATGGAACCAGAGTCCGGATGGGAAAAAATATTCAGACAGCCGCCTTCCTTTTGAGATTATTGAAATCGGGGCGGTGAAAATGAATGAGCAGAAGCAAATCACGGACAGCTTCCAGAGACTGATTAAGCCGCAGGTTTACAACTGGATACACGACAGCATTCATGAGGTCATTCATGTGGATTATAAAGATCTGATGGAGGGGATACCTTTTCCGCAGGCGGTGGAGGAATTCCTGCAATGGTGTGGGCCGGAATACTGCTTTTTTACATGGGGGAATCAGGATGTCATGGAACTGCAGCGAAATATGAAATATTATGAACTGCTTCAGCTGATTCCCGGTCCCGTAACGTACTATGATGTACAGAAGCTTTTTGCTTTCCGGTACGAGGAAAACAGGGAACGGCGTGCTCTGGAGTTTGCCATTGATCAGCTTGGTATCCGGAAAAAACAGGAATTCCACAGGGCCCTGGCAGACGCCTATTATACAGCGTGTGTCCTGCAGAAAATTGAAGAGGACTTCATTTTTTCCAATCCATCGCTGGATGTGTACCAGAATCCGAAAACGAGGAAGGAAGAAATTCATATCTCAAGTCCGGGATTCAGCCGATATGTTTCCCGGGAATTCGGTTCGAGGGAAAAGGTGATGAAGGACAGGGAGGTAACCAGCACCCGGTGTCCTGTATGCGGCAAAGCGGCAAAAAGAAAAATCCGCTGGTTTATGAATAACTCGAAGGTATATTACAGTGTGTCCTGCTGTCAGGAGCACGGCTATGTGGAGGGGAAAATCCGTATCCGGAAGACGGAGGAGGAACTTTATTTTGCCGTAAAGAAGCTGAAGATGGTGGGAGAGACTCAGGCTGAAGAAGTGAGGGAGAAGAGAGATGCGCTCCGTTCCAAAAGGAATAGCAGGAAGCAGAAATTCAGCTGAATAACCAAATCTTTTTTTACTATATAAAAATGGTCGTCCATACTCTGAAGTTCAGGGGTACGGACGGCCATTTTGTATGGTCATATGTCAGGACGGCGGGAACAGTGTGGCAGAACCCATCTGTGTTATGGAGTCCTGACGAGGCCGGAAAGGATTTCACGTTCATACTGGACTCCCCAGCCGACCATCTGACTATTGTAATAATATTTACTTTCCAGCAGCAGGGGACCTGCTGCGTTGGAACACAGGGACTGGCGTTTTTCCAGCGTGTTCAGATCGGTCCCTGCAGGCACCGTGACATAGACACCACGTGTATAGTAAAATGGGCAGGCACTTCCACCATCGGTGAGCAGATACTTTTCACTTGGAAGTGCCTGTACAGAGACGGAATCGTTACCGGTACTCAGCTTTACACGTTCAAAGCTGTTAAAACCATAATCAAGAAGGGCTGCGGTATCGGACCAGCCGCCGTTTACCGTTCCCATCACGACCACCAGGAGAATGGTATCATCGCGTTTGGCGTAGGTTACGAGGGTGTTTCCGGCAGCGGTGGTGTAGCCTGTCTTACCCCCTACGACGCCATCGTAAGCATAGTCACGGCCTTCCATCATCTTATGGTGATTCAGAAGATAGCGGGTTTCCGAAAATTTATTGGTAGGCGGAATCTCGAAAACATCTTTTGTGGTAAATTTCCGGAACAGAGGGTTAAACCAGGCTGCTTTTGCGATTTTTGCCATATCGTTCGCGGTGGTTACGTGGGTTTCATCCGGAAGCCCATTGGGATTGTTAAAATGTGTATTGGTGCAGCCAATCTGTCTGGCCCGTTCGTTCATCAGCTCTACAAATTTTTTGACAGAACCGGAAACTGTTTCGGCGATCGCCAGTGACATTTCATTGGCGGACTCCAGCATGACTGCCATAAGCGCCTGCTGGACGGTAAAGATTTCACCGGTATCGGCATAGATACTGGAACTGCCGGGCTCGATTCCATAGGCTGCCTCCTGGGAGACCACCACCTTGTCCTTCATTTCCAGATTTTCGCATGCCAGAAGAGTGGTCAGAATCTTTGTAATGCTGGCGGGATAGAGCTTTTCATCCGCATTTTTGGAATAAAGGATGGAATCTGTGTACACATCCATGACAACTGCAGAGCGTGCTTCTACCTGGGGCCCCTGAGGCCAGCCGGATATGGAGTCAGTGTCCGCAGGCTGATAATAGGCTTCGGTATGCGGATCCGGTGTGGGCGTGGGCGATAAAGCACCATTACCGTTTGATTCCGCCAGTACTGTATATGACTGCGCCAGCAGCAGACTGGTAGTCAGAATGCCACAGAGAAATTTTTTTAGTAATATGGAAACGTGATTTTTCGACATAATATCCTTTCTGAAAAATATGTTTTTAAAAGCAAGCAGATTAATATGCGACATCTTTATTAATACCCATAATCCAATACATTATATCACTTTTCGTTTGGTAAGACTATATTAAGTCTGTGAATTTTCTGTACACAAAATATACGATATGCCGGAAACGCCCGAAAACAGGGCGTTTTCGCAAAAAAGGCTTGACATATGGAATTTACAGCCATTATAATATATCATCGTGAAGCAAAGATAAGCAAAGACCGCGATGGAGACAGTAGGCTGTCCTGAAAGGGAGCAGCGAGCCGGGGATGGTGCAAGCCCGGTACGAGTAAGCACAGCGGAAGATCACTCCGGAGTTTCAGTTCTGAAGAGCACCCGAACTTTTTCAGGAAAGAGTGCAGGTAGGAATTGACGGTGATTCCCCCGTTACAGGGAACAGTATCGGCGTAAATGCCCGTATGGTGTAACAGGTGGTATAGCGAATGTAAAGATGCCTTCGTCCTTTTACAGGGGCGAAGTTTTTTTATTGAAAAAATGATACAGGAGGGAAAAATTGTGTACCAGAAAGTAGACACAAACTTAAACTTCGTTGAGCGCGAGAAAAAAGTGGAACAGTTCTGGAAAGAAAACCATATCTTTGAGAAAAGTATGGAAAACCGTAAAGAAGGCGAAACCTATACGTTCTACGACGGTCCGCCTACTGCGAACGGAAAACCACACATTGGTCATGTATTGACCCGTGTAATCAAAGATATGATTCCAAGGTACCGTACCATGAAAGGCTATATGGTTCCCCGTAAAGCCGGATGGGATACCCATGGACTTCCCGTTGAACTGGAAGTAGAGAAAAAGCTTGGCCTGGATGGCAAAGACCAGATTGAAGCGTATGGTATGGAGCCGTTTATCCAGCAGTGTAAGGAAAGCGTCTGGAAATACAAGGGAATGTGGGAGGATTTTTCCTCAACCGTTGGTTTCTGGGCTGATATGGAGCACCCATATGTTACCTACGAGGACGATTATATTGAATCTGAGTGGTGGGCACTAAAAGAAATCTGGAACAAAAATCTTTTATATAAAGGCTTTAAAATCGTACCTTACTGCCCGCGCTGCGGAACTCCGCTTTCCGCACAGGAGGTTTCCCAGGGGTATAAGCTTGTAAAAGAGCGCTCTGCAATCGCCAGATTTAAGGTTGTGGGCGAGGACGCTTATTTCCTGGCATGGACGACCACACCGTGGACTCTTCCATCCAACGTAGCGCTTTGTACAAATCCGGATGAGACCTATTGCAAGGTAAAAGCTGCTGACGGTTATACCTATTATATGGCAGAGGCGCTTCTGGACAAGGTACTGGGCAAGCTTGCAAAGGATGATGCACCGGCTTATGAAATTCTGGAAACCTACAAGGGAAAAGATCTGGAATACAAAGAGTATGAGCCATTATTTGAATGCACCGGCGAGTTTGTAAAGAAACAGGGCAAAAAAGCTCATTTTGTAGTATGTGATAATTATGTAACCATGAGCGATGGTACCGGTATTGTTCATATCGCACCTGCTTTTGGTGAAGATGACAGCCGCGTGGGCCGTCAGTATAATCTTCCGTTTGTACAGTTTGTAGACGGAAAAGGTGAGATGACTGCGGAGACACCATATGCCGGTAAATTTGTAAAGGATGCAGACCCGCTTGTGCTGGTTGACCTTGACAAGGAGGGCAAGCTTTTCGATGCGCCGAAGTTTGAGCATGATTATCCGCATTGCTGGAGATGCGATACACCGCTGATCTACTATGCGAGAGAATCCTGGTTCATCAAGATGACAGCGGTAAAAGATGACCTGATCCGTAATAACAATACCATCAACTGGATCCCGGAAAGTATCGGAAAAGGACGTTTTGGCGACTGGTTGGAAAACGTTCAGGACTGGGGAATCAGCCGTAATCGTTACTGGGGTACTCCTCTGAATATCTGGGAGTGTGAGTGCGGCCATATGGAATC
>JALERH010000072.1 GCA_022764275.1 Blautia sp.
CAGGATCGAGTCTACCGAGAGCTGTTTTGATTTGTTTTCTCCAAAGCTTAATATGAATCCGGTACTGGACGCTTTTCAGGTGGTGCTGGAAGTAAAGTACAATGGCTTTCTTCTGGAATACATAAAACGGATGCTGAACAGCATAGACAAAAGCGAGCTTTCCGTAAGCAAGTATTGTCTGGCAAGACAAAACGCGTATCAGACGAGACTATAAAAGACCGGAGGTTTTATCCATGAGAGAAAAAATATACAGTTTATTTTCGAATCCTTCTGAAATGACATGGGAACAGATTCTTTTGAATCTTTGTATGGCAGCTTTATTAGGGGGGCTCATCTATCTTTCCTATGCCATCTCACACAGGGGAACAATCTACAGTAAAAAATTCAATGCATCCCTGGTAGCCCTGACCGTGCTTACCGGTACCGTGATGACGGTGATCGGAAACAATATTGCATTGTCACTTGGTATGGTGGGCGCTTTGTCTATTGTGCGTTTCCGTACGGCAATCAAGGATTCCAGAGATACGGTGTATATTTTCTGGACGATTATTGCAGGCATCTGCTGCGGCGTGGGGGACTATGTGGTGGCATCGATCGGAAGCGGAGTGACGTTCCTCATTCTGCTGATTCTGGGCTGTATTAAAAATGACAATCGTATGCTTCTGATCATTCGGGGAGAAAGAAGCAGACAGGATGCCATTCAGGCAGGCGTTTTTAAATTTTTTGATCACAAAGCCATCTTGCGGGTAAGAAACACCAGTGAGACGAATGTGGAATTCATTTATGAAATTACACAGAAGATGCTGAACAATGCGGAAAAAAGCGGCAGGACGATCTGCGATGAAATTTACGCATTGGGAGGAATCGAGTATGTCAATGTCGTAATGCAAAATGATGAAGTATCTAATTAAAAAACGAATATCTGCGGCAGCAGCTCTGTCTATGCAGAAGCGGGAGGTGAAAATGTGAAATACAGGATCCTGGGAGGCAGTGCCTGTATTGTGGTCTTTCTGTTATGCATCCTTGCATCCGGGATCGGGAAGGTCGTGATCGGGAAAGGCACAGAGTGGAACCGGTATGAGCAGCATGTCGAAGCAGAGGCGAAGGAACCCTGTACCCATGATGAAAATATTCTGTGTACACATTTGCCCCTGGTAGAAATTGATACAGACGGACTGGTGATTCCGGGAAGAAGCATCAAGGATGAAACCGGAACTACGATCGGAAGAGAGAAAAGCGCTGACGGGCAGGATGAGATCAGCGGTACCATTTCTGTTATAGATAATGAAACAGAAAATAACCATATTGGGGATACGCCGGCAGTTGAGAGCAGGATGAAAATCCATGTAAGGGGAAATTCCTCCCGTTCTTTTGATAAATCCAATTTTGCCATCCGGCTTATCGATGAAAACGAAAAAAATAACCCCCAGAGTATCATGGGGATGGATGCCCATCACGAATGGGTGCTTCACGGGCCTTACCTGGATAAGACTCTGATGCGCAATTATATGTGGTACAATATTGCGGGAAAATTTATGGATTATGCCCCGAATGTCCGTTTCTGTGAGGTGATCGTAAACGGAGAATACCAGGGAGTCTATGTCATGATGGAACGTATTACCGCGGGCGGGGAAAACTCCCGGCTGAATTTTTCTGTGGATAAAAAGGATAATACGTTCACGGGATATCTGCTCCGGCTGGACAGAGGAAGTGATAACGAACGGAAAAACATTGACACCTTCACGCAGTATTCCCTCAGGACAAATTTACAGATCAACATTGAATATCCGGGTGCGAAAAATCTGACCCCTGAGCTGATAAATGCAATTGCGCAGGATTTCTCAGATTTTGAAAAGGCATTATATTCTTATGATTATGATGACAGGAAATATGGATATAAAAATCAGATCGATGTGGATTCCTTTGTGGATTATTTTCTGATCAATGAGCTTACCTGCAATTATGACGCCGGACAGTTTTCCACCTATATTTATAAGGGGATAGATGGAAAGTTCCGGATGTGTATATGGGATTTTAACTCCGCCTGCGACGGCTATCAGGAGGAGACAATGCCAACGGAAAACTTCAGAATGCAGAATGCGGTCTGGTATTTCATGCTGACAAAGGATGAAGATTTTACGGACAGAATTGTCAGCCGATACCGGGAGCTTCGAAAGACATGGTTTGATGAGGAGTATTTGTGTGATTATATTGATCGTGTAGTGGATTATCTGGGGCCGGCCATTGACAGAAATTATGAAAAGTGGGGCTATAGTTTTGAAGAGGAGTATGACTTACTTTCCCCTGCGGAGAGGAACCCTCGTTCTTATGAAGAGGCAATCTCTCAAATGAAAGAATTTCTGCACAAAAGGATTCAGTGGCTGGATGAAAATATTGAGACGATAAGGCAGTATTCTGCGGAATCAAGGATCAAAAAGTTTAATGAAAATGCAAATTAGCAGGAAAAACATATGAAAAAATTTATCATTGTGATCTCCTTTATAGTAGGGGGGTACATCATTTCCAATTATGCCTATTATCATCTGGGTATCTATGTGGATCTGCATCCGGATCAGGAAGTGACGGCCTTTATGAAGACGGATCATGAGCAGATCTATATGGAGGGAGAAAACGGATATGCCCCCTTTGAGATCAAAGGGGTCAATCTGGGGTCCGGAGAACCTGGGGAATGGTCTACGGATTTTCCGATCGGGGAAGAGACCTATCTCAGATGGTTTCGGTATATTCAGGAGATGGGGGCAAATACGATCCGTGTATACACAATACAGGCAGAGGATTTTTATAATGCTTTTTATGCCTATAACAAGGATAACGAGGATCCATTATATCTGCTGCAGGGTGTATGGGTGAACGATTATGTACAGAATTCTCACAGAGATGCCTATGACGAAGACTTTTACGGAACCTTTATAAACGATTGCAGAACAGCGGCGGATGTGATACACGGACAGAGGAAAATTTCACTGGGGCGTATGGCAAGTGCCGGTTCGGGAAGCTATACGCATGATATTTCGCAATGGGTGATCGGGTATATTCTGGGGGTGGAGTGGGAAGATATTACAGTTGCTTATACGAATGAAACGTATCATGATATGAAAGAGTATGAGAACTACCGGGGAAAGTATATGTATACAGAAAATGCCACAGCATTTGAAGCCATGCTTGCCAGAGTGGGGGATAAGCTGATCGAGTACGAGTCCCGGCGGTACAAGCAGCAGAGACTTGTGGCATTTTCCAATTGGCCCACCACGGACCCTCTTGAGTATCCGGATGATGTGACGGAGTATTTTATGAAATGCGGATACGTGGATGTGGAGCACATTAAGACAACAGAAGAATTTCTTGCAGGCCAGTTTGCATCCTATCATGTATATCCTTATTATCCGGATTATCTCAGCTACATGAGCAGTTACGAGGAACTGGGACTGGATTCCATTTCTTTCTACATGACGGAAGACGGGAAGCTCAACACTTACAGGGCATATCTGACAATGCTGAACAATCATCATAATATACCGGTGGTGATTTCGAAATTCGGTGTCTCTACAGGGCGTGGAATGGCGCAGAGGGACAGAAATATGGGAAGAAACCAGGGGAATATGTCAGAACAGGAGCAGGGAGATGCTTTGGTGAAGTGCTACGAGGATATTCAGGCAGCCGGCTGCGCGGGATGCTGTATTTTTTCCTGGCAGGATGAATGGTTCAAACGAACATGGAATACCATGTATGCTGTTGACTTAAAGAGAACGCCGTATTGGTCAGACTACCAGACAAACGAGCAGTATTTTGGGCTGCTTTCCTTTGATCCGGGTGAAGAGGAATCCGTCTGCTATGTGGACGGAGAGGTTTCTGAGTGGAGTGAAGAGGATGTGGTAAGTGTGAATGGGGATATGACGCTGTCCATGAAATACGATGAGAAGTTTGTGTATTTTATGGTACATAAAAAGGGGCTGGATTTTGAAAATGACTGTATTTTCATCCCGATTGATACGACACAGAAGACAGGCAGCAGCTATTGCGAAAATTACGGGCTCCTGTTTGACAGAGCCGCGGATTTTTTGATCGTCGTGAATGGGAGGGAAAACAGCCGTGTTATGGTGCAGGAACGTTATGAATCCCTTCGTTCCACATATTCGGAGAACGCATATGGTTACAACACTTATGCAAAAGAGAATATACCGGAAAAAGATTCTCCTCTTTTTGTCAATATCAATATGATTCTTCAGACGGCTACGCCTTTGATTTATAAAAAGCCAAATGCAAAAGCGGAAACATATGAGACGGGTAAGCTTACTTATGGAAACGCCAACTCGGAGGATGAAGCGTTTCATTCCCTGGCAGATTTTTTCTGTAAGGGTGATTACATCGAAATCAAGCTTCCCTGGCAGCTTCTGAATTTTGCGGATCCGTCCAGAATGGAAATACACGATGATTATTACAATGGAAATTATGGTGTGGACTATATCAACATAGATAAAATGTATGCGGGTGTGGGAGATGAGTCACAGAATGGGAGAATTTCACTGGGAACTGCGGCTCTGAAAGGCTGGGGAAACAATGTGACCTACCATGAACGTTTGAAAAGCTCCTACTATGTGATGCAGGAGCTCTGGACAGAAGAGGAATAAAAGGGAAGGACCGGCGAACCATATGAATGTGGAAACCATGATTTTTGCATATCTGGCGATTTGTGTCAGCATGATCCTGTTTAATATTGCCTGTATTTTTGTGTTTGAGAG
>JALERH010000077.1 GCA_022764275.1 Blautia sp.
CCTGGAACCAAAAGAGCGTCAGCTTATTTATATGAGGTATTTCCAGGACATGACCCAGACGCAGATTGCGGAAAGGATGGGGATTTCTCAGGTTCAGGTATCCAGGATGGAAAAAAGGATTCTGAAAAGGCTGAGGGAGAAATTATAACGTGTGCAGGAGCGCCGGGGGTATGTTATAATATCAAGAAAAAAGCAGAAAATACCGTTTGGGAGGAAAATGTATATGGCTAATATTTATGTGGCAAGCGACAGGCGTTATGAAAAAATGGTGTATAACCGTGTTGGGAAGAGCGGGCTGAAATTCCCGGCAGTTTCCCTGGGGTTCTGGCATAATTTTGGCAGTAAGGATAATTACGATAATATGAAAGCTATGTGCCGTACTGCGTTTGATATGGGAATCACGCAGTTTGACCTGGCAAATAATTATGGCCCGGTCTACGGCAGTGCGGAAGAAAATGCAGGACGGATCCTGAAGGAAGATTTCAGGCCTTATCGGGATGAACTTGTGATCACATCCAAAGCCGGTTATGATATGTGGGACGGACCGTACGGAAACTGGGGAAGCAAAAAATATCTGACGGCAAGCCTGGATCAGAGCCTTACACGTCTTGGACTGGAGTATGTGGACATTTTCTATCATCACAGAATGGATCCGGAAACTCCACTGGAAGAAACGATGGAAGCACTGGCATCCATTGTCCGCAGCGGAAAAGCATTGTACGCCGGAATCTCCAACTACAACGAGGAATATACCAGAAGAGCCGTGGAAATCATGAAAGAGCTCCACTGCCCGCTTATCGTAAACCAGAGAAGATATTCCATTTTTGACCGTACCATAGAGGAAGACGGAGTGAAGAAGTGCTGCAAAGAGGTTGGAATGGGCATTATCGCGTTCAGCCCTCTGGCACAGGGGCTTCTGACAGATAAATATCTCCACGGCATTCCCCAGGACAGCCGGATTGCCAGAGACCATCGTTTTCTGAAGGCAGAGGCACTGACTCCAGTGCGTCTGAAGCAGATTTCAGAACTGAATGAAATTGCAAAAGAGCGTGGACAATCCCTGGCACAGATGGCACTTTCCTGGATCTTAAAGGATGATGAAGTATGTTCCGTGCTGATCGGAGCATCCAGACCGGAACAAATTGTGGAAAACATTTCTGTGGTGGAAAATACGAAATTCTCAGAAGAGGAACTGAAGAGAATTGATGAGATCTGCAGAGAAGCGTAGAATTGAATGGTGTAAAATAGAATAACAACGAGGATATCATGAAATGGAAATGAGCCGATGCAGTTTTGAATGCATCGGCTCGTTTTGGCATAACGCTTATTTGTTATTTCGCTGTTCTTTTTATTTCATTTATCAGGCAGCCATCTGTCTGCCGAAAATCGAGTTCTTGTATTTGGAAAGTGCAGTCAGGAGAATCATTCCAAAGACTCCGCAGGATATAATCTCGCCAACTCCTACGGTAAGCATCATAAGCGGGATGGGAAGATTTACTCCATATCCGTAGTACAGTACAAAAGGTACGATCACTGTGTTTGCCGCGATAGGCGGAACCGGAGCCAGCCATTTGCTGGAATTACGCAGCTTGTAGGTAAAGACCGCGCCGATGAGTGTGGCAATGCTTCCAAAGATGATGTCCACAGGAATGCCTCCGCCCAGGATATTTGCGATGATACATCCCACAAACAGTCCTGGAACAGCCGCCGGTGTAAAGAATGGCAGGATGGTCAGCGCTTCTGAGATACGCACCTGTACTTCGCCATAACTAAATGGCGCAAACACCAGTGTCAGCACGACATAGACAGCCGCAATGGCAGCCGCCTGTACAAGAAACAGGGTACTTTTGTTTTTCATATTCATTTGTCTCCTTTAGTTTTGTTTTACGAGTGGAAGGTCTCGAACACTCGATTCATTTAGCGCCGGGAATCGGCGGAAAAGCCTTGTAAGACCTTGTTTTTGTGGGCTTTTCAACGGAGGTGAGTATAGCATATTTGGGAGAGGAATGCAAGGGAAAATAGGGGGCGTACTCACAATTTACCCACAATGAAATTTAAAATGGTGAAAGGCACTCAATGCCGTTGGGTATTGGGTGTTTTTTTAACCATTTTTTCTAGCTGATGTATGAGTTTAAATGGTTGTTCTAATTGAAAAATGGTGTAATCGCGTATAGCCTGTTGCATTCGGATAAAATCATCTAAGTTAATATGAGCTCGTCT
>JALERH010000089.1 GCA_022764275.1 Blautia sp.
TCGGTATCTCCATAAAATTAATATAAAAAAATCCCCTTCTGGCCCCGGGAAAACAATCTCACGGGATGCGGAAGGGGATTTTTGCTGTACTAATGATGTGTGTGAAATAAAAAAAGAACTCTGAGAATCTCTCAGAGTCCTGACGAGCGATAGACGGGGCTCGAACCCGCGGTCTCGACCTTGGCAAGGTCGCGCGTTACCAACTACGCCACTATCGCATTTCTTTGCTGTATGTCGTTTACCTCAGCGACAAGATATATAATACATGAAAACTTTACGTTTGTCAAACACTTTTTTCAAATTTTTCAAATTATTTTGATTTTGGGTACTTTTGTAAAATGTTTGTGAAGCCATCCCATGAAATTGCAAATCGGAAGACTCTGTGCTATCATAGAAAAAGAGTAGGGGTATGAATCAGGCTGCATATGAGACAGCAGTAAGGAGAATGACAGATGAGAAAAAAAGGATTTATGATCATGCTATTTGTGTCGCTTCTGATTCCCGCGGATGTCAGTGCATCTGTGATGAATTACGAAGAGACGATTGAGACATATGTACAGGAGAGTAAGTCACCCCAACGGTTTTCTCTGGATGACGGAGCAGGTGGAAGTGTTATGGCTGTGGCAAAAGACGACACACTTTATGTAAGCGCCAGAGAGGCGATTATACGGTCAAAGCCGGGAGAGAGTGCGCAGGAGCTTCATTGTGCATCCCTGGGAATGGCGCTTCATCGTGTGGCAGTCTGCGACAATGGATGGAGCAAAGTACTTCTGCAAAAAGAGGATGGAACGGAAATTACCGGATATGTGTCCAACGGCAGTTTAAGTGACCAGCTTAATATGGAAGAATTTACAGATACCGTGACTGTGGTACAGGACAGCGATGTCCTGGATTTTCCGGGCAGGAAAGACGGGGAAGTGGTTGGCGAGGTGCTGGAAGAGGATGAACTGACCAGAACCGGTACCATAGACGGCATATGGAGCCGGGTCGTTTTTCAGGATGATAGTGGCATTGACCAGACAGGCTACATTCCGACAAATATTCTGAAAGGATATGAGGAGAACATACAGGTGGCGGACACCTCGACAGGGGACGGAAGCGTAGAAGCAGGCGTGCTGCACAAAAGCGCCGGTCAGGGTGTATTTGCAGATGCTGTGGATGGCGTCACTTCGACGAAAGGGGATGAAACAGCAGGCTTTGGCGTGATGGTAGGAACTCCGATATCTGTTTCTTCGGATGCCTCTTTAAAGCCTCTCGGGATGTTTCGTATCACCCATTACTGTCCATGCAGCATTTGCTGTGGACCATGGACAAACGGAATTACATCCACAGGCGTCATAGCGGTGACAAACCGTACCATAGCCGTTGACCCGTCACAGATTCCCTATGGCTCCAGGGTTGTGATCAACGGGCAGGTTTATGTGGCAGAAGACTGCGGAGGAGCGATCAAACAGAACTGCATCGACATATATGTGGGCAGCCACGAGGAAGGCGAGAGCAGGGGCGTATATTATACGGAAGTATATCTTCTGGAAGAATAAGGCAGGAAAAAGAAAATGGAATGGATTCAGAGTATTGACACGGGAATTTTACTGTTTATTCAGGAGCATATGCGAAATGAAGCATTTCATGGCTTCTGGAGAGCCATTACGTTTCTCGGATCGGCCGGCTGGTTCTGGCTGGCGCTGGCGGTAATTCTGCTGATTCCCAAAAAGACGAGAAAAGCAGGCTTTACCGCACTTTTGTCCATGGGAATCGGAGCGCTTATTACGAATGTTTTTTTGAAAAATGCGGTTGCGAGAATCCGCCCGTATGATGCGGTGGAGACCATTGTACCATTGGTAGGAAAGCTCTCCGATTACTCTTTTCCATCAGGACATACCTGTGCATCCTTTGCCAGTGCATTCGTATATTACAGGCTGCTTCCTCGAAAATACGGAATCCTGACCATGATTCTGGCAGTGCTCATTTCCTTTTCCAGACTGTATCTGGGCGTGCATTATCCAACAGATGTGCTGGGGGGATTTTTTATAGGCTTGCTGTCAAGTATTCTGGCATATCAGATCGTGGAGAGTTATTTGAAAAAGAAACAAAAGGTGTAATTTATGGATGAGGAAGAAAAGAAAGCAAAGAAAGTAAAACAGGATACAGAAGCCATAGAAAAAATACGAAAAGAAATGCAGAAGGATCAATATTACCTTCAGTGCCAGTACGCAATCGATATTGTTGAGGCAAAGGTAAAGATTATTGACGAGCAGCTTTCCATGAAACACCAGAGGGAAATCATGCGAAGCGTCAGCGGGAGGGTAAAATCCCCGGAGAGTATTTACGCCAAGCTGGTGCGGAAAGAGCTGAATACAAACCTGGAAACAGCACAGAAAAAGCTGAATGATCTGATCGGTGTGCGTATTGTATGTCTGTTTCTGGATGATGTATATGAAATTGCACGGATCCTGAAAAAACAGAAGGATATCATCGTGGTGAAGGAAAAGGACTATATTTCCAAGCCAAAGAAAAACGGTTATATGAGCTTTCATCTGATTGTGGATGTTCCGATCTGTTTTGACGAGAATTCTCAGACAAAGCGCGTGGAGATACAGATTCGAACTATTGCCATGGACTTCTGGTCCGTTCTGGAATATCAGCTCATGTATAAGAAAAATGTGTCCGGTGCGGAAAAGGCGGCAAAGGAACTGAAAAATTATTCTGAGGAGATTTCTGCTCTTGACCGGAAAATGCTGAGACTGCGAAATAAAATTGATGAAATTTAAGGAGAAACGATGGAAGAGAAGAAACCGTTGGTCTGTGCCAGCACAAAAAAATGCGGAGGCTGTCAATATCAGGGAACTGCTTACGAAGAGCAGCTGAAAAAGAAGCAGAAGCACGTACAGTCACTTTTAAATAAATTCGGGAAGGTGAATCCTATTATCGGCATGAAGGAGCCTTATTTTTACCGCAACAAGGTGCATGCGGTGTTTGACAGAGACAGAAAAGGAAATATTATATCCGGTATCTACGAGGCAAAGTCCCACAGAGTGGTGCCTATTGAGAAATGTCTGATCGAGGATGAAAAAAGTCAGGAGATCATCCGAACGATTCGCGGCATGCTGAAATCATTTAAGATCAGAACCTATGACGAGGACAGCGGATACGGTCTGCTCCGCCATGTTCTGGTACGCAGAGGCTTTGCAAGCGGCGAGATCATGGTGGTGCTGGTCGTGGCATCTCCAGTTTTCCCGTCAAAAAATAATTTTGTGAAAGCCCTTCGTAAGGTTCATCCGGAAATCACGACGGTTGTGCTAAACGTAAATGACAGGCATACAAGCATGGTCCTGGGCGACCGTGATATCGTCATCTATGGAAAAGGCTTTATCCGCGACACGCTTTGCGGGCGAACGTTTCGCATTTCCCCCGGCTCCTTTTATCAGGTGAACCCTGTCCAGACAGAAGTACTTTATGGGAAAGCCGTGGAGTACGCAGGTCTTACCGGAAACGAGCGCGTCATCGACGCTTACTGCGGCATCGGAACCATTGGCATTATTGCATCGGCGAAGGCAAAAGAGGTGATCGGTGTTGAGCTGAATCCGGATGCAGTCCGTGATGCCAGAATCAATACCAGAGAAAACAAGATCCAAAATGTTCAGATCCGCCAGGGGGATGCCGGCGCCTTTATGGAAGCCATGGCAGAGACCGGAGAACACGCGGATGTGGTCTTTATGGATCCGCCCCGCGCTGGAAGCGATGAGAAATTCATGGCTTCTCTTTTGAAATTAAATCCGAAGAAGGTAATCTATATTTCCTGCAATCCAGAAACCATGGCAAGAGATCTGAATTATCTTACGAAAAAGGGATATGGAGTGAAAAAGATTCAGCCGGTCGATATGTTCTGTTTCTGCGATCATGTAGAAGTAATTTGCGAATTGGTGCGGAAATAAGCGGGTTTTCAAGGACTATGATGAAATGAATTAAAGTTTACGAGGAGGATAAAAATGTCAATCGAGAAAGTAAAAGCATATTTTAAAAATTTTGGTATGGAGGACCGTGTCATGGAATTCGATGTGTCCAGTGCCACGGTGGAGCTGGCGGCACAGGCGCTTAACTGCGAGCCGCAGCGGATTGCAAAAACGCTGTCCTTTCTGGTGGACGGACATGCAGTACTGATCGTGGCTGCCGGAGATGCCAGAATTGATAATCACAAATATAAAGAGCAGTTTGGAAAAAAGGCGAAAATGCTTTCTACGGATGAGGTAGTGGAACTGGTAGGACATGCGGTAGGCGGCGTTTGTCCGTTTGCGGTAAAGGAAGGTGCAGAGGTGTATCTGGATGCTTCCCTGAAGCGGTTTGAGACGGTTTTTCCGGCCTGCGGAAGCTCAAACAGTGCCATTGAGCTGACCATACCGGAATTGGAAAAATATTCCGGTTTTCTGCAATGGGTCGACGTGTGTAAACTGGCGTAACCTTTTTCTTCCTCCGGAATATACTATAGCAAATTGCCCTGCACAGGGCGGCTTCCGGAGGTTTTCAGTGAAGATTTATGTAGTGAGACCAGGTGATAATGTGGATGAGATTGCCATGCAGTATGGTGTGCCGGTATGGAGGATCATTGAGGATAACCAGCTGGTGTACCCTTATGAGCTGGCTGTAGGGCAGGCTCTTCTCATCGGAGATGGAAATACAATTGGGACTGGCCGGGAGATCATGAGCAACGGCTACGCTTATCCCTTTATCAGCCGCTGGGTTCTGGAACAGACACTTCCGTATTTGTCGGAGTTGTCTGTTTTTTCATATGGATTTACAGAAGAGGGAGAGCTGGTCTGGCCGCTTTTGGATGATCAGTGGATGATCGTAATGGCAAATCGTTTCGGGACTCGTCCGATTCTGACGCTGACTCCTCTGGGGGCAGATGGAAGATTCGATAACCGTCTGATTACTGCAGTGGTGTGGAATACGGTCAGCAGAGAGAATCTGATCTCGAACCTTCTGGCTGTTATGGAGGAAAAAGGGTATCAGGGCGTGGATATCGATTTTGAGTATGTACTGGAACAGGACCGGGATGCATTTTCTGAATTTGTCCGTGTCTGTGCGGACGCTATGCATAGTGCCGGATACACCCTGTCTGTGGCTCTGGCGCCAAAGACTTCGGCAGATCAGCAGGGCCTCCTTTATGCGGGAAAAGATTACCGTGCGCTTGGGGAAGCGGCGGATTGGGTTCTTCTTATGACTTACGAATGGGGTTACACCTACGGCCCGCCCATGGCTGTAGCACCCTTAAATAAGGTACGCCAGGTGGTGGAATATGCGGTGACGGAGATTCTGCCGGAAAAGATCAGTCTGGGGATTCCCAACTATGGATACGACTGGCCACTGCCCTTTGTGCGGGGAGAGACAAAAGCGAAAACCATTGGCAATATCGAGGCTGTGCGGATTGCCATCGCCTATGGCGTCCCGATTCAGTTCGATGAAATCGCTCAGTCTCCGTTTTTTTACTATGATGACGGAGAAGGAATCCGGCATGAGGTCTGGTTTGAGGATGTACGAAGTCTTCAGGGGAAATTTGATCTCATGGATGAATTTGGCCTGCGCGGTCCTGGTTACTGGCAGATCATGCAGCTTTTCCGGGCAAACTGGCTGCTTCTTGCAGAACGGTTCGAAATCCGAAAATAAATCCACAGGAAGGTTCTATTGAACATCAGAAAAACTGGGGTTATAATAGGAAAAAGATAACGGTACGGAAAGGATGCAAAAGCGAAATGGAAGGAATCAGCAAAAAGGTATATCTGGAACTGGAGGCACCCACGGAGGAAGACAGCCGCTCCAGCCAGGTACGTATTCTGGATAAATTAAAAGAACTGGGGATTGACGCAAAGATGTCCGTAAAAGTGCTTCGGAAGCTTTATCCACTTTGCGACGAAGCCATGTGGAAAATCACGGTTTCCCTGGCCTGGAATGGGGAAAAATGGGTAGCTGTCGCACTGGAAAAAGGTGACAGGACGGATACACATTACGGGCTTGCAGTGGATCTGGGGAGCACCACGGTGGTGACGAGACTGATAAACTGCAATACAGGAAAATGCATCGGTGAAGCGAGCTGTTACAACCATCAGATCGCCTATGGGACGGATATCCTGACCCGAATTTTTCACTGCAAGGACAACGAAAAAGAACTGGAAGTCATGCGGAAAGCGACGGTAGATTCCATCGTGGAGTGTCTGAAGGAGTTGGAGAAAGAGACTGGGGTTTCCTCTCAGAAATGTATTTCCATGGTGGTGTCAGGCAATACCACTATGATCCATTTTCTCCTGGGAATGGATGCATTCTGTGTATTTTATACTCCCTATGCGGTGCGGGCTGACCAGCCCGGATTTTTGCCGGCAGCAGACCTGGAGCTTCCGGTGAGCGGCTATGTTTACTGTTTTCCTTCCAAGTCCAACTATCTTGGAGGAGACATTATCAGCGGCATGGTTGCCACGGAGTTGTACAAAGGGGAGGACATCAGCGTATTCTTCGATATTGGTACGAACGGGGAACTGGTAATTGGAAATCAGGAGTTTCTTCTCTGCGGCGCCGGAGCAGCAGGCCCTGCACTGGAAGGGGGCGTGGTGCAAACCGGAATGCGTGCGGCCGAGGGTGCTGTGGATGAGGTGAAAATTCATGATGGGGATATCCAGACTCATGTGATAGGAGAAACAGAAGCAAAAGGCATCTGTGGTTCCGGAATCATCGACCTTCTAGCAGAACTGCTTCTGGAGGGATGGGTGGATATCCGGGGCAGGCTGATACCGGAGAAAAGCCCTCTGATTCAGGAAAAAGAAGGCGCTTTAGCCGTGGAATATGCTCCGGGACTTTTCTTTTTCCAGAAGGATATCGACGAATTTATCCGTACCAAGGCAGCAGCCCATACCATGGTAGAAATCATGCTTCGGGAATCCGGAATTTCCATGGAAGAGATAGCTGAATTCTATGTGGCAGGCGCGTTTGGAAAACATGTATCCAAAGAATCCGCTATTGCTATCGGCATGTACCCGGATATGGACAGAGACAGGATCATCAATGCCGGAAATTCTTCACTGGATGGAGCTGGGAAGCTCCTTCTGAACCGGGGATACCTGGAAGATATCGACGAAATCCTGGAAAAAATGGTCTATATCCAGTTCGGTGCGGTGGACGATTTCCTGAATATGATGGTGGCGGCCCAGGCGCTTCCTCATACAGATTTCCAGAGATATCCCAGTGTGATGAAAGAAATGGAGAGAAGACAAAAGCGTTGACGGCTGCTGTTTTATAATTCCTGCTGAGAGACTTTTGCTGCGATTGCCATAATTACCTTCGGAGCACAGCTTCTGCTCATATGCAGACATGTATCGTCTGTCAGGATTACAGTATCCTGCTGGATGCTGCGAATTTTGTGCACTGCTACCAGAACACTCTGATTGCACTTTATGAAGCCATAGCGGGATAAGACTTTCAATTCATCACTCAGGGAGCCGTATTTCTGATAAATACCGTGAGCTGTATGAACGGCGATGTTATGCCCGTGGATTTCCAGATAGATTATTTCGTATATCCGAACGATGGAAAGAGTTTCCTTTGTCCGGCAGACGTATTCCTGATTCATATCTGTATACAGCTGCATTGCCTGGGATAATCCGGATGGGCCATAAAATGATAAAAAACTGGAGAGCGCATTGGATAATGTATTGTCTTTCGTGATTTCCTGTAACAAGTCCATAATGGTTCCTTTCGGGAGTACATTGATATATGCAATACGTAAGGAATAGAAGAAAATCACGCAAAAAATTAAATTAAATAAAAAAATCCACCGGATCGGAATCCCCTGCGTTTTCGCAGTTGATTTCTTTCCGGTGTTTTTGGTGAGGTGCACTTAGTCTTACTGGTAATTCTTTTCTTTCTCAAATTTTGGCTCGCAGGTAAGTTCCACGCCGAGTTTGCGGAAGGAGAGGATATCCACAGAGGAAAGCATGACGGACGTATGTGCCTGACATCCCTTTAATTTCGGGATCTGTTCCAGAGCAAGACGTGCATCCGGGTTGGTGGCCGCACTGATGGAAAGCGCGATCATGGTCTCATCCATGTGCAGACGCGGGTTTTTGCTGCCCAGATAACGGATTTTCAGCTCCTGGATAGGACGGATGGCATCCGGGGAAATCACATGCGTCTTGTGGTCGATTCCAGCAAGCTCCTTCAATGCATTGAGCAGAAGCGCGGAGGAAGCACCGAGAAGATCGGATGTTTTTCCGAAAACGATCTGACCATCCGGAAGTTCCAGGGCAGCAGCAGGAGCCCCGGTCTTTTCCTCCATGGAAAGGCTTGCAGGCACGACTTTGCGGTCCTCCAGGGAAGCGTGAGCCTGCTTTAAAAGCAGTTCGATCTTGTAAACCTCTTCTTCCTTTCCGGTACCGGTGAGCAGGGCATTCATGCTCTTATAATAACGGCGGATGATTTCCTGACGGGAAGCTTCTCTGCAGACCTCGTCATCGACGATGCAGTTTCCGGCCATATTCACACCCATATCCGTAGGGGATTTGTACGGACATTCGCCGATGATTTTTTCAAACATGGCCTGCAGCACAGGGAAAATCTCTACATCACGGTTGTAGTTGACAGTGGTTTCTCCATAGGCTTCCAGATGGAAGGGGTCGATCATATTTACATCGTTCAGGTCTGCAGTGGCTGCTTCATAGGCCAGATTGACCGGATGCTTCAGCGGAATGTTCCAGATTGGGAAAGTCTCAAATTTTGCATATCCGGCACTGATGCCCCGTTTGTATTCGTGATAAAGCTGGGAAAGGCAGGTGGCCATTTTTCCGCTTCCCGGTCCCGGAGCCGTGATGACAACCAGCGGACGGGAGGTCTCGATATATTCGTTCTTTCCATAGCCTTCGTCGCTGACGATGAGGGCAGTGTTGCTGGGATATCCGGGAATGCTGTAGTGCAGGTATACGCGGATGCCCAGTTTTTCCAGGCGTTTTTTAAAGGCGTCGGCGCTTTCCTGGCCGGCATAGCGGGTAATGCAGACGCTTCCCACGTAAAGGCCTCTGGAGGTAAATGCATCGATGAGACGCAGTACATCTTCATCATAGGTAATACCCAGGTCACCGCGGACTTTATTTTTATCAATATCTGCAGCACTGATGACGATGACGATCTCCGCCTGGTCGGAAAGCTGCATGAGCATGCGCAGCTTGCTGTCTGGCTCAAAACCGGGAAGAACTCTGGAGGCATGATAATCGTCAAACAATTTTCCGCCGAACTCCAGATAGAGTTTATTGTTAAACTGGCTGATGCGCTCACGAATATGTTCAGACTGCATTTTCAGGTATTTCTCGTTATCAAATCCAATTTTCATTTGTCTTGTTCCTTTCCCCATCTTTTTATAATCACACAGGCGGCACCATGCCGCCGAATAGTAATAGTATACTACAATAAAAAGATTTGTGACAGGTTTTCTTGCAAAAAAATCAAAGTAAATTCACAATCTTGCGGTTGATTTATCGGTGATTTCTCTTTATAATGGTAAAGATAACAAGAGGAGGAACGAGATGGATAATAATTTGGATAACAACCAAAACGATAAGCGTCCCGACAACCGGCCGCCTGGAAATCAGGGACCGGGAAACGGAAACAAAAATCATCAGTCTATTCTGGCTTTTCTCATATGTCTTCTGGTCACCCTGGTATGTTTCAGTTTGTTCACGAATATGCTGAAGGATGATTCCAGTGAGATTACTTATGATAAATTCATTGATATGGTTGAAAAGGACCAGATAAAATCGGTTACACTTCAGTCCGGCACTCTGACGATCGTGCCCAGAAAGCAGTCCAATCCTTATCAGGAGGTGGTTTACTACACCAATCAGGTTGAGGATGAGAATGCTCTGACAGAACGCCTGGAAGGAAAAAACATTATTTTTAAATCCGAACCGCCGGATGCATTCAGCGAGTTTTTATCTATGATGCTGAGTATCCTGCTTCCGTCACTGCTTCTGTTTGTACTGCTGATGTTCTTTATGCGCCGTATGAACAAAGGCGGCGGAATGATGGGCGTGGGCAAGAGCCGTGCGAAAGCATATGTACAGAAAGAAACCGGTATTACCTTTAAAGATGTGGCAGGACAGGATGAGGCAAAGGAATCTCTTCAGGAGGTCGTGGATTTCCTCCACAATCCCGGAAAATATACCGCCATCGGTGCTAAGCTTCCCAAAGGAGCACTCCTTGTGGGACCTCCCGGCACCGGTAAGACTTTGCTTGCAAAGGCAGTGGCCGGCGAAGCGCATGTGCCGTTTTTCTCCCTTTCCGGTTCGGAATTTGTGGAGATGTTCGTAGGTGTGGGGGCATCCCGTGTCCGTGACCTGTTTGAGGAGGCAAAGAAAAATGCACCCTGTATCGTATTTATCGATGAGATCGATGCCATCGGAAAGAGCCGTGATTCCCGCTACGGCGGAGGAAACGATGAGCGTGAGCAGACGCTGAATCAGCTTCTGGCTGAGATGGATGGTTTTGACACTTCCAAGGGACTTCTGATCCTGGCAGCTACGAACCGCCCGGAGGTTCTCGACCCCGCGCTTCTGCGCCCGGGACGTTTTGACCGCCGCGTGATCGTGGACAGACCGGATCTGAAAGGCCGAGTGGATATTCTGAAGGTGCATGCAAAGAATGTGCTGCTGGATGATACCGTTGATTTTGAAGCCATTGCGCTGGCGACTTCCGGAGCAGTAGGCTCTGATCTAGCCAATATGGTAAACGAGGCGGCTATCCTGGCTGTCAAGAGCGGCCGGCGTGCCGTTTGTCAGAAAGACCTGCTGGAATCTGTGGAAGTGGTTCTTGTTGGTAAAGAGAAAAAGGACCGCATTTTAAGCGCACAGGAACGCAGGATCGTATCCTACCACGAGGTTGGACATGCACTGGTAAGTGCTCTGCAGAAGGATTCCGAACCGGTACAGAAGATTACGATCGTCCCCCGTACCATGGGTGCCCTGGGTTATGTCATGCAGGTACCGGAGGAAGAAAAGTTCCTGAATACCAAGAAGGAACTGGAGGCCATGCTGGTGGGATACCTGGGAGGACGTGCCGCAGAGGAGCTTGTCTTTGATACGGTGACCACAGGCGCATCCAATGATATTGAGCAGGCTACGAAGGTGGCGCGGGCTATGATAACCCAGTACGGTATGTCGGAAAAATTCGGTCTGATGGGACTGGCTACCCAGGAAAACGAGTATCTGACCGGACGCGTTGTGCTGAACTGCGGCGATGACACGGCTACCGAGATCGACCATGAGGTGATGAGCCTTCTTTCACGTTCCTATGAGGAAGCAAAACGTCTCATAGGCGGACATCGCGAAGCGCTGGATAAGATCGCAGAATACCTCATTAAAAAAGAGACTATCACTGGAAAAGAATTTATGAAGATTTTCCGGGCTGTGGAAAACGGAATTCCTGTTCCGGAAGATTTAAATGAACTGCCGGAGCTGCCAGATCATCAGACGCCGGTATCTCAGGAATAATATTTATCAGAAAGTATCAGAACCGGGAGGAATCCCGGTTCTTTTCAAAGGAGAGCGTATGTTCCAGATCGAGGAAGAATTAAAAAAACTTCCGGCAAAACCGGGAGTTTATATCATGCACGATGAGAAGGATGAGATTATTTATGTGGGAAAGGCGGTCAGCCTGAAAAACCGCGTCCGCCAGTATTTTCAGAGCAGCCGGAATAAAGGGGCAAAAATTGAGCAGATGGTGACCCATATTTCCCGTTTCGAGTATATCATTACAGATTCCGAGCTGGAAGCCCTGGTGCTGGAATGTAATCTGATCAAAGAGCATCGCCCCAAGTACAATACCATGCTGAAGGATGACAAAACCTATCCTTTTATCAAGGTTACGGTAAACGAGGCTTATCCACGTGTGCTTTTTGCGAGGCAGATGAAAAAGGATAAGGCGAAATATTTCGGACCGTATACCAGTTCCGGTGCAGTGAAAGACGTTATCGAGCTTGTGCGCAAGATTTATAAAGTGCGTTCCTGCAGCCGGACACTTCCCCGGGACTGCGGAAAAGAACGGCCCTGCCTTTATCATCACATGCAGCAATGCACAGCCCCCTGCCAGGGGAATGTGAGTCAGGAGGAATACCGGCAGAATATTGACAAGGCCATCCGTTTTCTCAATGGAGATACGCAGGAGATTATCGGGGAGCTGACCGACAAAATGCAGGCGGCATCAGACGAGCTGCGGTTTGAGGATGCTGCAGGGTACCGGGATCTGATCAACAGTATCCGAAAAATTGGGGAGCGGCAGAAGATTACTTCCTATGGGGAGGAAGACAAGGATATCATTGCTGTAGCCATGGACGAGAGCGAAGATCTGCGGGAGCAGGATGCCGTTGTGCAGGTATTTTTCATGCGGGGCGGGAAGCTGATTGGCAGGGATCATTTTTTTCTGCGTGTGGCGAGAGGCGATACAAAAGAGCAGGTGCTGTCAAGTTTTCTAAAGCAGTTTTATGCGGGAACACCTTTTATCCCAAGGGAAATCATGCTGCAGCGGGAAATCGAGGATGCCCAGGTCATTGAGGACTGGCTGTCCTCCAGGAGAAAGCAGCGTGTCCACATTCGTGTGCCGAAAAAGGGAACCAAGGAAAAGCTGGTGGAGCTGGCCAAGGAGAACGCACAGATGGTCCTGTCCAAAGACAGAGAGCGCATCAAGCGGGAGGAAGGACGAACGATAGGTGCAGTAAAGGAAGTGGAAGACTGGCTGGGACTTACCGGACTGGTGCGCATGGAGGCCTTCGATATCTCCAACATCAGCGGTTTTGAGTCAGTCGGTTCCATGGTGGTTTTCGAAAAAGGAAAGCCAAAACGCAGCGATTATCGTAAATTTAAGATCAAATGGGTGCAGGGACCAAATGATTATGCAAGTATGGAAGAAGTGCTGACAAGAAGGTTTACCCATGAGGCGAAAGGCGAATTTGACAGCTTTGCGAAGCTGCCGGATCTGATTTTGATGGACGGCGGCCGCGGACAGGTAAACATTGCCCTGAAGGTGCTGGGAGAGCTGGGGATTCAGATTCCGGTATGCGGTATGGTAAAAGATGATCATCATCGTACCCGCGGGCTTTATTTTAACAACGTGGAAATCCCTATTGATACCAGCAGCGAGGGATTCCATCTGATCACCAGGATACAGGATGAAGCCCATCGGTTTGCAATCGAATTCCACCGTTCTCTGCGGGGAAAAGAGCAGGTCCACTCTGTCCTGGACGATATCCCCGGAATTGGGGAAGCCAGACGGAAAGCTCTCATGCGTAAATTCAAATCGATCGAAAATATCCGGGATGCTTCCCTGGAGGAGCTGACCATGACAGAAGCGATGAACGCAAGAAGCGCCCGACAGGTTTATGATTTTTTTCATAAGACAGAAAATAATGACGGAAAAAGTGAGTAAAATATTGTACTTTCGTTGATGTTGTGGGCGAAATTGTGATATAATAAAAATACTTGATGAATTCTATTTAAAAGGAGATAAACGTATGAAGGGTGTACAGTTGACAAAACTGGCTCAGGAACTGGATCTTACGAACCTGACGCCGGACATTGACCTTGCGGAAATCTATATCAAGACGGCAGAGATAAACCGTCCGGCATTACAGCTGACTGGATATCTGGAACATTTTGCAAACGAACGTGTCCAGATTATCGGATATGTGGAATATACGTATCTGATGCAGCTGAATGATGAGGAGCGCCTTTTTAAATATGAGCGTTTTATTTCCAGCAAAATCCCATGTGTGATCTTCAGCACCATGACGAGACCATCTCAGGATATGATCGACCTGGCTTATAAATATAAGGTCCCTACATTCGTAACCGAGAGGACGACTTCCAGTTTCATGGCAGAAATCATCCGCTGGCTTGGAGTACAGCTTGCTCCATGTATTTCCATTCATGGAGTTCTGGTGGATGTTTATGGTGAAGGAGTTCTGATCACCGGTGAGAGCGGCATTGGAAAAAGCGAGGCTGCTCTGGAGCTGATCAAACGAGGACATCGTCTGGTAAGCGATGACGTTGTGGAGCTTCGTAAGGTGAGTGATGTAACACTGGTTGGATCTGCACCGGATATTACAAGACACTTCATCGAACTTCGCGGTATCGGCATCATTGACGTAAAGACTCTGTTCGGTGTGGAGAGTGTAAAGGATACACAGTCTGTTGACCTGGTGATCAAGCTGGAGGAGTGGGACAGAGATAAGGAATACGACCGTCTGGGACTTCACGAGGAATACACGGAATATCTTGGCAATAAGATCGTCTGCCATTCTCTTCCGATTCGGCCGGGACGTAATCTGGCAGTTATCGTTGAGTCGGCTGCTGTCAACCACAGACAGAAAAAGATGGGCTATAATGCGGCTGAGGAGCTTTACAAGCGTGTTCAGGCAAATATTGCGAGAAAGCGAGAAAGCTGATTTGGCCAACCACATATAGTAAAGATAAGAAAGGATGGAAAAAAGAGATGGGATTATACTGCTTTGGAATTGATGTGGGAGGAACGACTGTAAAGTGCGGACTGTTCCTGACAGATGGTACACTGGTGGAAAAATGGGAGATTCCGACCAGAATTGAGAATAACGGTTCTGAGATATTACCGGATGTTGCACAGACGATCAAGGATAAAATCCAGGAGCGCGGTCTTACCAAGGATAATATCGACGGCGTGGGAATCGGGATTCCCGGACCGGTAAATGACAAGGGAGAGGTTCCGATGGCTGTGAACCTGCACTGGGGCTTTAAGGCGGTTGCAAGCGAGTTAAGCTTCCTTACCGGACTTCCTGCAAAGGCTGGAAACGACGCAAATATCGCAGCTCTGGGTGAAGCCTGGAAGGGGGCTGCAGAAGGCGCCAAAAATGTTGTCCTTGTTACTCTTGGAACCGGAGTTGGCGGTGGTATCATCGTGGACGGAAAGATTGTATCCGGACATCACGGAGCTGGCGGTGAAGTGGGACATGCAAATGTAAATCACAGTGAGATTGAGGCCTGCAACTGCGGTAATCATGGATGTCTGGAGCAGTATGCTTCTGCTACCGGTATTGTGCGTGTGGCAAATCAGATATTGGAAGAGAGCCAGGAGGACAGTTCCCTGAGACACTGCAGAAATTTATCTGCAAAAGCGGTTCTGGATGCCTACAAGGCAGGAGACAAGCTGGCAGTACATACCATGGAAAAGGTTGGAGACGTTCTGGGCGGAGCACTTGCTGTTTTTTCCTGTGTAGTAGATCCGGAGACCATCGTAGTAGGCGGCGGAGTTTCCAAGGCAGGACAGCCGCTTATTGACTGCATTACAAAATTCTATAAAAAATACGCATTCCCATCCTGTAAGAATACCCCGATCGTTTGCGCAAGCCTGGGAAATGACGCCGGAATTTACGGCGCAGCACGCATGGTGATCAAAGATTGATTTTCAAGAGGGATACTCGTTAGAATAAGAAAATAAAAAAATGGAAACCTGATTTTCAGGTTTCCATTTTTGTTAGTTATAATAAATAATATCACCATCTTCGTCGTAATAATAATTATCACCACCGCCGTCGCCGTCACCGCCGTCGGAATCATAATCACCATCACCGCCCCCATCGCCGTCTCCATTGTTTTCCGGATCCTCAATAATTTCCATATCTTCGCCTGGAGTTGGGGTAAGATTTTCGTCCGTTTCTTCGTATTCCTCATAGAAATGCTGGTCGCAGTATTCTGAAGGAATTGTGCCCACATCGAAGTATTCTTCTTCTACAGGGCAGCCGGCCCGCGGAAGAAGCCCGGTCTCGGAACAGATACTGATACATTCGATTGTAGAAGGCTGATCGAAGCTCTTGTATTCCATACCTTCGTGAATTCGGGACATAACCTTTCTCCACAGATTCTTGTGGAAATCACGGGCATAGTCCGGAAGTTTTTCGTTATTATCATAACCGGACCATACCGCACAGGTATAATATGGTGTGTAACCCACAAACCAAAGGTCGTTGTAATCCTCTGTGGTACCTGTTTTTCCGGCAACTGCCATATTGCTGAGCTGGCAGGCGGTACCGGTACCATTCTGTACGACGTCCTCCATGGCATTGGTGAGAAGCCATGCGGTGCTTTCTTTAATGACGGAACGTCCGGCTGAAGTATTCTCGATCAGCACATTCCCATTATGGTCAAGAATTTTTGTATAGTAGATTGGCTTAATGTAATTTCCGCCGTTTGCAATCGCTGCATAGGCTGCACAAAGCTCTACATTGGTAACACCGTGAGTGATACCGCCAAGAGCGGTTGCCAGGTTGGCATCCGTGTATACGTTTCCGTTTGCATCTGTATCTGCATCCGTACCGTGAGCCAGGGTGGTGAACCCGAAATTGTCCAGATACTGCAGACCAAGCGTCGGAGTTACCTGCTCCAGACATTTGACGGCCACAACGTTTACGGAATTGCGGATTGCAGTACGGATGGTGGTAGTACCGCCGTATGTCCTGCTTGCATTATTAACAGGAGCGCCGCTTGGATAATTGTATGGCTCATCCTCAAAAGTGGTGGCCAGTGACATGCCGAGTTCATTCAGAGCTGGTGCGTAGGTGGACACGATCTTAAATGTGGATCCGGGCTGTCTGGTGGTGTCGGTCGCACGATTCAGCGTCAGACTGGCGGTCTTCTTGCCGCGGCCTCCCACGATTGCCTTTACGTAGCCGGTATGCTGGTCAATGATGCTCATAGAGGACTGCGGCTGCGGTGCAAAGTTTGCACGTTCTGCTACAACCGTACTTCCATCTGCCAGAATGGAGGCCTTGTAACGGTCAATGTACGTCTGGCCTTCTTCCGGGGAATCAAAGAGCAGGTCAAAGGATGGGTCCTCGTTCTGGAAATACAATTTCATCATTTCCTTGCTGTAGTTCACCTCGTTGCCGTCAGGATCTTTAACGGTGAGGGCATAATCGAGGTAATACTGCACATAGGACGGATAGTTTTCCGGATTGGAATATTCCTCGTCCAGTATACTCTGGATGGAAGCACTCTGGGTGGTCATAATCTTAAGACCGCCGCTGTACAGCAGATTTTGCGCCTGTGTCTTTGTGTAACCCTTGATGTTCATCAGGTCATTAATAACCTGGTCGATCAGCTCGTCTTCGAAGTAAGAATATACCGTACTCTTGGTATTGGTATTTGCTTCCTGGGCAGCGCTGATTCTGGAATAAACATCATCATATAAGGCCTCCTCATAGCTGGTCTGGTCGATATAACCCTGTTCCAGCATGTGATCCAGAACCTCTTTGCGTCGTTTCGCATTTTCCTTCGGGTTCTCGATCGGATTGTATTTGGTCGGAGCCTGTGTAATTCCTGCAAGTGTCGCACACTCGGAAAGGTTCAGATCCCAGACATCCTTATTAAAGTACTGACGGGAAGCTGCCTGCACACCATAAGCTCCGGCACCAAGGTTGATGGTATTCAGATAGTTTTCCAGGATTGTCTGTTTGTCCACTTTCTTTTCAATCTGGACTGCCAGATACTGCTCCTGAAGTTTACGTGTGATTCGTTCAAGCTGTGTGGACTCGTTTGTCCAGTTGGTGAAGACATTGTTTTTCAGAAGCTGCTGGGTAATGGTACTGGCACCCTCGGAAAGGCTTCCGGAAGTCAGTGCTTTTACCCCGGCACGGAGAATACCTCTCACGTCAATGCCGTTGTGTTCATAAAAACGTTCATCCTCAATGGCTACTACAGCATGCTGCAGATCCTCGGGAATCTGGTCAATGGAAACCGGAAGCCGGTTGGAATCCGGAGCTGCAAGCTTACGAATCTGGTTGCCCTCATCGTCGTACAGGAAAGAAGCATAACCAAGGGGCATAATATCTACATCGTCCACGTCAGGTGCATTTGCGATAACACCGCGAATGGAGCCGATACCCAGGCAGGCCACAACGACGCAGAGCGTGATCAGACACATGAAGAGAATTCTGATAAACGAAACATGAGCCCGTTTCCCCATCATCGATGAGCGGGAAATCAGGGAATTCCGCTTCTTTGAGGTTGATTTTTTTCCGTAGTTCATGATAATCCTCCTTTAATAATCCGTTTCATTATAGCAAATATAAATAAGTAAATAAACCCCAAAATAAAATTTCACAATTTCTTTTTTGAAAAAAACATGGTAAACTGTAAAAAAATGTTTATCGGAGGGGCATGGAGATGCTGGACAGTTACAAGACTGTATATGAAGGAAAAGAAGGGGAAATCGTGGAGAAAAAGTCAAGATTTATTGCCACGGTAAGATCAGTGGAGAGTGAAGAGGATGCCCTTTCTTTCATAGAAGAAATGCGAAAAAAATACTGGGATGCCAGACATAACTGTTTTGCCTATACAGTGGGGGATAACCGGGAATTTACCCGCTGCAGTGACGACGGAGAACCATCCGGAACAGCCGGACGTCCTATGCTGGATGTGCTCCTGGGAGAAAACCTGTATAACACGGCTGTTGTCGTGACCCGTTATTTCGGGGGTGTCCTTCTGGGAACCGGAGGCCTGGTGCGCGCGTACTCAGCAGCCACACAGGAAGGGCTTCGCGCCAGCACCGTAATTGAAAAAATAAGGGGGATTTCTCTGGCGGTCACCACAGACTATACAGGAATCGGAAAACTGCAGTATATTGCAGGAGAACGTGGAATCCCCATTCTGGATTCGGAGTATACGGACAAGGTTGTGCTGCATCTTCTGGTGCCTTTTGACCAGATAGAATCTGTACAGAAAGAGATTACAGAAGGCACGAACGGAAGAGCAAAAATGGAAAAAGAGAAAGAAGTCTATTTTGCAAAAGCTGAGGGCGAAGTGCTCCTTTTTGATCATTGAGGCAAAAAACGGCTGCCCGCAGTAAACGCAGGCAGCCATTAACAGCCAGTGCAGAAGAGTTACATCAGCATTTTTCCGGTTCCGGATAATCTGTTCCGAAAGTTTCAACCGTCATGGATTTGATTTTCTGCTCGTCTAACGGTCTGTCGCTGTAGTCGGTATCTTCTTCCGCAATCTTATTTACCACTTCCATACCCTCGGTAATCTTTCCGAATGCAGCATATGCGCCATCCAGATGAGGTGCATTTTTGTGCATGATAAAGAACTGGCTTCCTGCGGAATCCGGATGCATGGCACGTGCCATGGAAAGAACTCCTGCGGTATGCTTCAGATCATTTTTGAAGCCATTCTGGGAAAACTCTCCTTTGATGCTGTATCCCGGTCCTCCCATGCCGGTTCCGTCCGGGCAGCCGCCCTGAATCATAAATCCGTAGATAACACGGTGAAAAATAAGACCGTCATAGAATCCCTTTTTCACCAGACTGATAAAATTATTCACTGTATTCGGAGCAATCTCCGGGTACAGTTCTGCTTTCATTACATCTCCATTTTCCATTGTAATGGTTACAATCGGATTTGTCATAGTAATTCTCCTTTTCAAAAAGTATTGTATTTCCTTATTCGTTCTATTATAATATGCAAAGAATGATTCTGCAAGGAAAATGAAAGGAAAGACATGCCTGCAGCGCAGACATATCTTTGGAGGATATATGACTATAGAAACCAGAAAACCGGAAGAAACATTTGAATTAGGAAAAAAAATCGGTATACAGGCACTTCCCGGACAGGTTTATACCCTGGTGGGGGATCTGGGCGTGGGAAAGACTGTTTTTACTCAGGGAGTGGCGTCAGGTCTTGGTATTACTGAGCCAATCTGCAGCCCTACCTTTACCATTATTCAGGAATATGAGACAGGACGCCTGCCGTTTTATCATTTTGATGTTTATCGTATCGGGGACATCGAGGAAATGGAAGAAATCGGTTACGACGATTATTTTTTCGGAGAAGGCATCTGCCTGATTGAATGGGCGAACCTGATTACGGAGATACTTCCGGAAAACATCATTCAGATAACCATTGAAAAAGATCTGGAAAAAGGCTTTGACTACCGGAGAATTACCATTGATGGTCTTGCTCCGGTTCTCTGAAAACAGGAGGAAACGATGAAAATATTAGCACTGGACAGTTCCGGAATCGTGGCATCTGTCGCCATTGTGGAGGATAACACGCTTCTGGCCGAATATACTGTAAATTATAAGAAAACTCATTCCCAGACACTTCTTCCCATGCTGGATGAAGTAGCAAAGATGACAGAACTGGATTTAAGCACCATTGATGCCATTGCTGTGGCTGCAGGACCCGGCTCCTTTACAGGGCTGCGCATCGGCTCCGCTACCGCAAAGGGACTTGCTCTGGCATTGAAAAAGCCATTGGTGGCAGTTCCTACGGTAGAAGCTCTGGCGTACAATCTTTATGATACGAACGGACTGATCTGTCCGATCATGGATGCGCGGAGAAACCAGGTTTACACCGGAATCTACCGTTTTGAAAATCATAAGCTTGTAACACTGGAAGATCAGATGGCAGTTTCCATCACAGATTTGCTGGATAAGCTAAACGAACGGGGAGAGCCTGTCACCTTCCTGGGGGATGGCGTTCCTGTTTTTGAAAAGACGATTGGGGAGAATTTGAAGGTCCCTCATACTTTTGCACCGGCGCATGTAAACAAACAAAGGGCAGCGGCTGTGGCGGCTCTGGGAGAAATTTATTACAGAGAAGGAAAACTGCAGAGTGCGGCAGAACACACTCCGGAATATCTCCGTGTTTCCCAGGCTGAGCGTGAACGGGCCGAGAAGCAGAAAGCTGAGAACGGGAAAGCAGGAATGCAGTCATGATTCTGCGTGAAATGCTTGTGGACGATCTGGATCAGGTAATGGAAATCGAGACGTCTCTTTTTACCGTACCCTGGACGAAAGAAGGATTTTTTACCTACCTTACGAGAGAGGATGCCATGTTCCTTGTGGTGGAGGAAAAGGGAAAAATCCTTGCTTATTGTGGCCTTATCATGGTTCTGGATGAAGGAGATATCACCAATGTAGCGGTGAGAAGCGACCGCCAGAGGGAGGGAATCGGCCATTTCCTTATGGAAAGCCTGATACGTCTTGCTGACGAGCGTGGGGTGACAACCATTCATCTTGAGGTCCGTGTGAGCAATGAAACGGCTGTCCGTCTCTATGAGCGGATGGGCTTTACACGGGACGGAATCCGAAAACGCTATTACACGGATCCGCTGGAGGATGCACTTCTTATGACACGTCATCCACAGGAAAATAAAAAGATTGTCTGAATAATAGAAAAGACTGTTTAAAACAGAAAAGTAAAAGAGGAAGATTATGTTAGATGTTTGTCTGGTAGGAACAGGGGGAATGATGCCGCTTCCGAGAAGATGGCTTACGGCACTCATGACCCGGTATAATGGAAGCAGCCTTCTCATTGACTGTGGAGAGGGAACCCAGGTTGCGATAAAGGAAAAAGGATGGAGCTTTAAGCCCATTGATGTCATTTGTTTTACGCATTATCATGGGGATCACATCAGCGGGCTGCCGGGATTGCTTCTCACCATGGGGAATGCAGATCGTACAGAGCCATTGACTCTCGTAGGCCCCAAAGGTTTGGAGCGGGTGGTAAATGCGCTGCGGGTCATCGCTCCGGAGCTTCCGTTTGAACTAAAATTTATAGAAATCACAAAACCGGAACAGGTTCTGGAACTGAACGGTTATCGCATTACTGCATTCAGGGTAAACCATAATGTTGTATGCTACGGCTATTCTCTGGAAATACTCCGCCAGGGGAAATTTTCACCCGAGAGTGCAAAAGCCCATGGCATTCCATTAAAATACTGGAATCCGCTGCAGAAGGGACACACCATTGAGGAAGACGGCGTGACCTACACTCCGGACATGGTTTTAGGACCGCAGAGAAAGGGAATCAAGCTTACTTATACGACGGATACACGTCCCACAGAATCCATCCTGCGAAATGCCAGAGGTTCTGATCTTTTCATCTGTGAAGGAATGTATGGCGAGGACGATAAGACAGAAAAAGCGAAAGGCTACAAACATATGACTTTCCGGGAGGCTGCTGTTCTGGCACGGGATGCCCAGGTGGAGGAAATGTGGCTGACCCATTACAGTCCGTCCCTCATCCGACCGGAAGATTACATGCCGCAGGTTAGGGAAATTTTCCCAAATGCGTATGCCGGAAAAGATGGAAAAACAGTGGAGATGAATTTTGAAGAGGATTGAGAAGCATGAAAGATACGTTAATTCTTGCAATAGAAAGCTCCTGTGATGAGACCGCGGCTTCGGTTGTAAAAAACGGCAGGACAATTTTGTCCAATGTGATCTCTTCACAGATTGAGCTTCATAAATTGTACGGAGGAGTGGTTCCGGAAATCGCTTCCCGTAAACACATCGAAAAAATAAATCAGGTAATCGAGCAGGCTTTGGATGATGCAAATGTGACACTGGATGATCTGGATGCCATTGGCGTAACCTATGGACCGGGTCTGGTGGGAGCTCTTCTTGTAGGGGTAGCGGAAGCAAAGGCCATTGCCTATGCGAAAAAACTTCCGCTTGTAGGCGTTCATCATATTGAAGGACATGTTTCGGCAAATTATATCGAGCACCCGGATCTGGAACCGCCATTTCTGTGCCTGATCGTATCCGGAGGACATACGCATCTGGTGATTGTAAAGGACTACGGAGAATTTGAAATTCTGGGACGCACCAGAGATGATGCAGCGGGAGAAGCGTTTGACAAAGTGGCCCGTGCCATTGGTCTCGGGTATCCGGGCGGTCCAAAGATTGACCGCCTCTCCAAAGAGGGAAATCCGGAGGCTATTGTTTTTCCCAAGGGAAAAGTGGGAGACTGTCCTTATGATTTCAGCTTCAGCGGTGTGAAGTCTGCGGTCCTGAATTATCTGAATAACGCACAGATGAAGGGGGAAGAAGTGAACCGAGCCGATCTGGCTGCTTCTTTCCAGAAGGCAGTGGTGGATGTTCTGGTGGAACATACCATGCAGGCCGCACAGGATTATCATATGAACAAGATTGCCATTGCGGGTGGTGTGGCATCCAATGGATCATTGAGAGAAGCAATGACAAAGGCATGTGCGGCAAGGGACTATAAGTTTTATCGTCCGTCACCGATTTTCTGTACAGACAATGCAGCGATGATTGGAGTGGCGGCTTATTATGAGTATATCAAAGGAACACGCCATGGATGGGACTTAAATGCAGTACCCAATCTGAAGCTGGGGGAACGATGATGAAGCAGGAAAAGTGTACCGCCATTGTTCTGGCAGCAGGACAGGGGAAAAGAATGCACAGCAAAATACAGAAGCAGTTTCTGGAAATACAGGGCCACCCGGTTCTGTATTATGCCCTGCGCTGTTTTCAGGGAAGCCCGATCATTCAGGATATCATTCTGGTGACCGGGGAAGATGTCATTTCTTATTGTAAAAAAGAAATTGTGAAAAAATATGAGTTTACAAAAGTGACACAGGTCATTGCCGGGGGAAAGGAACGATATGATTCCGTATATGCAGGGCTGCTTGCATGTCAGGAAACGGATTATGTGTTTATCCATGACGGAGCACGGCCTTTTATTACGGAGGAGATTCTGCAGCGAGGGCTGGATGCGGTGAGAGAAACGGGCGCCTGCGTGGTGGGAATGCCATCCAAGGATACCGTAAAGCTTTCCGACCGGGAAGGATTTGTAAAGGAAACTCCGGACAGAAGCTTCGTATGGAATGTTCAGACACCGCAGATTTTTTCGTATTCCCTGATTCGGGGAGCACATGAGAGCATCCGGAAAAAAGATATGAGCGGCGTTACAGATGATGCCATGGTGGTGGAGCAGGAGACAGGGGTAAAGGTTCGCCTTTCGGAAGGTTCTTACCGGAATATTAAGATTACCACACCGGAAGATCTGGCAATCGCAGAATCATTTCTGACTTTTTGAAAAAATGTGAAAAAAACTTAAAATGCGTATTGACATGGGATATATTTGATGGTAGAATACTTTTTGCGCTGACAGAGAAAACGCTGAGAAATGGCGAAAAGCCGTACTTGGAGAGATATCGAAGTGGTCATAACGAGGCGGTCTTGAAAACCGTTTGTCCGCAAGGGCGCGTGGGTTCGAATCCCACTCTCTCCGCTTGTCGAGCAGAGGAGAAAAAACTTGAAAAGTTTTGGAAAAAGTGCTTGACAAAATGAGAAACAAAGAGTTATAATTACACATGCTTTGTGAGTTCAGTAAGAATAAACGAAGAAATATGTAAGTAGGGCAATTTGGAGAAGTACCCAAGCTGGCCGAAGGGGCTCCCCTGGAAAGGGAGTAGGTCGTTAATAGCGGCGCGAGGGTTCAAATCCCTCCTTCTCCGTTCGAATTTTTCTGACAATTAAATAAATTAGAAAAATTTGAAAAAAGCTGTTGACAAACGATGAAACTTGTGATAATATAAACGAGCTGTCGCAGAGAACAACAGCGGACAACCTTGATAACTAAACAGTGAAACACATACGATTCTCGAAAATTCTTAACAGACATCATTCAAAGAGAATGAACTTTAAAAACAGTAATGACGAGAGATAACTAAGCTAGTTGGTTGTCTTGAGTGAATCAAACATTTTATCAGAGAGTTTGATCCTGGCTCAGGATGAACGCTGGCGGCGTGCTTAACACATGCAAGTCGAACGGGAAACATTTTAATGA
>JALERH010000117.1 GCA_022764275.1 Blautia sp.
AAACAGCCGTCTGACGCTATGGAGAAAGGTATCATCCTTCTTCCGGAAGACCGTCAGAAACAGGGCCTGATCATGAGCTGGGGACTTGGAAGAAACGTAACCCTTCCGACCATCAGCAAATATGCAAAACACGGATTCAACGATGAAAAGAAGGAGCGGGAGCTTTCCAGAGACCTTCTTGAGGAAGTGGATACAAAAGCCGTTGACATTTTCCAGCCGGCAAGCTCACTTTCCGGTGGTAACCAGCAGAAGGTAGTGGTTGCCAAGGCATTAAGCCAGGAAATGAAGATCGTTATCATGGACGAGCCGACCAAGGGTGTTGACGTTGGCGCAAAGGCTGAGATTTATGCCATCATGGGAGAACTGGCAAAGAAAGGCTATGCCATCATCCTGATTTCTTCTGAGATGCCGGAGATTCTTGGTATGTCCGACCGTATCATCGTTATGTGCAACGGCCGCAAGACCGGTGAGCTCAGCAGAGAAGAAGCAACACAGGAGAGGATCCTGGAGCTTGCTATGGAAAAAGGTACATCAGGAAAGGGGGCCGCTAAATAATGGAAAAGAAATCTTTCGTAAAAAAGATAACAGGTTCCCGTGAAGCATTGCTCGCTATCATTCTGATTATTCTTTTTGCAGCAATCACGGTTGTCAGTCCATCCTTCCTGACTCCAAAGTCTCTGATGGATATGCTGAAAAACAACGCGGTAACCATGGTTATGGCACTTGGCATGCTTTGTGTCATGCTGATCGGTGGTATTGATATTTCTATCATGTCCACACTGGCACTGTCTGGTATGTCCATTGGTATGCTGCTGAAATATGAGCACATTTCCAATACATTCCTGGCGTTTGTGATTGCTATGGCAATTGGTACAGCCTGCGGATTCCTGGTTGGTATGGTCATCTCCAGAGCAGATGTACCTCCGATCATCGCAACAATGGGCTTTATGTATGTATTCCGTGCCATGGGATATCTGGTATCCAATGGCGGTGAGTGGGCAGGCGCAGCAGCACTTGGCAGCTTCAAGAACTTTGCAACGACCAAGGTTCTGGGAATCAACGCCGTTATCTGGGTGATCATTGTCTGTTATGTGATTTTCTTCTTCTTTATGAAGTGGACAAGAACAGGCCGTAAGATTTACGCAGTAGGAAGCAACCCGAGCGCAGCAGAGGTTTCCGGTATCAATGTTAAAAATATTAAGTTAATGGTTTACATGATCATGGGCTTTTTGGCAGGTCTCGGCGGCGCCCTTCAGGTATCCATCTATGCATCTGCCATGCCGGATATGCAGCAGGGCGGTGAGATGGACGTCATCGCAGCCTGTGTAATCGGTGGTGTCAGCATGAGCGGCGGACGCGGTACTGTGATCGGTGCCCTGCTTGGTTCTCTTGTTCTTGCAACGATCGCCAAAGCACTTCCTCTGGTAGGATTTGACGCTCTGTGGCAGAATACCATCAAGGGTATTATGATTCTGGTAGTTGTTGTAGTGAATGTAATCCTGCAGCGTGTTGCAGACAGAAATGCATTAAAAGGAAGGGAGATGTAATCATGGCCGGAAAATCTGGAAGAAGTATTAATAATGTACCGGAAAGTCCGATTAAACGGATGATATTCAGCTGGGAAGGCGTTCTGGTCATCCTTTTCATCCTGATCAATGTTTTCTGTGCATTTTATTCAGAATTTTACAATTTAAAGAATCTGCTCCGTCAGATGCCGGTTTACCTTGCTGAGGTATTCCTCATGCTTCCTATGGCATATATCCTGGTACTGGGCGAAATCGATATCTCCGTTGGTTCTATCGTTTGTCTTTCCGCTACCATGAGCTGTATCGTCTGCAATACCGGTGCTCCGTTCATCGTTGTAGTTCTGACTGCTCTTTTGGTTGGTACTGCCTGCGGTGCGGTAAACGGATTTATCCTGACAAGATTTCAGGAGCTGCCTCCAATGATCGTGACACTGGCTACCCAGATCATCTTCCGCGGTATCGCGGAGATCGTACTGGGAAGCGGCGGAAGTATTTCCGCTTCCAATACAGACGGTTTCCGTGCAATCGGAGGAAAAATAGGAAGCGTACCATACATTCTTTTCCTGGTACTCATTCTTGGTGTGATCGCAGCCGTAATTTTAGGAAAAAGCACTTTTGGACGCCGGGTATACGCAATCGGTACCAACCGTACCACAGCATATTATTCCGGAATCCATGTACAGAAGATCCGTATGATCATTTACACAGTTATGGGAACTTTTGCCGGACTGTGTGCCCTGTTTTTGGTATCCTCTTCTTATGGAGCAAATACCACAACTGGTAACGGATTTGAAATGGATGCCATTGCAATGGCAGTATTCGGAGGTATCTCCTCCACAGGTGGCAAAGGCAACCTGGCCGGCGGCATAATTTCCGCATTCATCATCGTATGTCTGCGTGTAGGTCTGGGACAGAAAAACGTACATGCACAGGTTATCCTGCTGATCCTCGGTCTCCTGCTGATCTGTGCGGTTGCACTTCCAAATATTATCGGTTCTATTAAGAAAGCAGCAGCAAAGAAATAATAATCACGTTGTTAACTGCTCTGCAGCGAAGCAGAGCAGTTGCAAAATAAAAAACTATATTCCAAGGGAGGAAAAAACACATGAACAAAAAATTAGTAAGCACACTTCTTTGTGGAGCAATGGTACTCGCTAGCGCTACTCCGGCATTCGCTGGTGTTGCAGATGGCCAGAAGATCGCACTGGTTGGAAAATCCGCTGGTAACGCATTCTTCGAAATCGCAGCTTCTTCTTTCAAAGAAACTGTTGAGGCAGAAGGCGGCACAGTAGAGGTTGTTTATCCGGAAGCTGCTACAGCAGACGCTCAGATCAAGGTTCTTGACAACCTGATTTCCCAGGACTTTGATGCAATCTGTATCTCCGCGAACGACGTAAACGCTCTTCAGGCTAAGCTGGAAGAAGCTATGGACGCTGGAATCAAAGTATCTTCCTTCGACTCCGCTCCGAACAAAGACAGCCGTCAGGTATTCGTAAACCAGGCTGGTACTGTTGCAGTTGCTCAGGCACTTATGGATGCAGTACTTGATATCGCTGGCGGCGAAGGCCAGTGGGCAATCCTTTCCGCTACATCTCAGGCAGCTAACCAGAATGCATGGATCGACGCTATGAAGAAGATCATGGAAGAAGATGAGAAATACAGCAAACTTGAGCTTGTTGAAGTTGCATACGGCGATGACGAGCCACAGAAATCCACAGACCAGACCGCAGCTCTTCTTGAGAAATATCCGGATCTGAAAGTTATCTGCGCTCCTACTACTGTTGGTATCGCAGCAGCTGCTAAATACCTTCAGGACAACGAGTCCGCCTGCAAACTGACCGGTCTTGGACTTCCGTCTGAGATGCTTGAGTACACAGGTGCTGATGATGAGCACTCCTGCCCATACTTCTATCTGTGGGATATGCAGGGCCTTGGTAAACTGAGCGCATATGCAACAAGCGCACTGATCAGCGACGAAATCACAGGTGCTCTGGATGAGACCTTCACCGCTGGTGATCTTGGCGAGTATACCATCACAGAAGCTGATGACGGCGGTACAGAAATCGTTCTTGGTCTGCCTCTGCAGTTCAACAGCGACAACATCGAAGAAATGGCAAAACTGTACTAAAAAATGCAGGGAAAAGGTAGTAATGCCTTTTCAAATATGATAAAATCCTTTTAAGAGGGACGGGGCTTTTTATAAGTCCCGTCCTGAAATATTTTATGCGGATATTTGCGGGCATGTCTGGGAAAAGCATCGGAGGTTGAGAAAACGTGCAGAGAGAGCTTTTAGAGCAGCTTAGAAAAATTACAGAGGAAGAACAACGGATTCTGGATGGCGAAGTTCAGGTGGATAAGGATCTGTATACCTCCGGAAGAGATTTCACCGTAGACAGCAGTAAAATGCTGGAAGAGGGAAAGTTGATCGCAGTACGGACACATACCCGCTTTGTTTATTTTCCGTCACACCGCCACAATTATGTGGAAGTGCTCTATGTATGTGAAGGTTCTCTCACCAATATAATTGATGGAAAACAGGTCGTTGTCCGCAAAGGGGAACTGCTTTTCCTGAATCAGTTCACCCGTCATGAAATCCTTCCGGCAGGTGAAAATGACATTGCCATTAATTTTATGATTCTCCCCGAATTTTTTGATGTGGCATATTCTATGGCAGGAAATAACAATGTTCTGGCCAATTTTCTTGTAAATGTGCTGAGGCGTGATGAAGAGAGGGGAGAATATCTCTACTTCAAGGTTTCAGAAGTTCTCCAGATTCAGAATCTTCTTGAAAATATGATTTATTCTCTGGTTACCGGGAACGGGGAGGACAACCGCATCAATCAGACCACCATGGGGCTGATTTTTCTGTATCTTCTGGATTCCGTGCAGTATGTGGAGATGCGTGTGCCGAACCAGTATGAAAATATGATCTCCATGAGTACGCTTAATTATATTGAACAACAGTACCGAACCGCTACACTTACGGAGCTATGCGAAAATCTTCACCTCCCCATGCATGTTTTAAGCAAGATGATCAAAAAGACCACAGGATTTAATTTTAAGGAGCTTCTCCAGAGAAAACGTCTGAATAAAGCTGTGGAGCTGATGTGCGAGACGGATTTGTCCATCAGCGATATCATTGCTGCTGTGGGATACGAGAATAACAGCTATTTTCACCGCGTCTTCAAAGAACGTTTTCATACAACCCCCAGAGCTTTCCGTATGAACAACGAAAAAAATGAAATCATTCATCTGTAAAAGCTGTCTATGTATGATTTTCTGAAAGATAAACCATGGTCAAAATTTCTGTATGGATTTTTCAAAAACAGTTGACTTTTATTCAGAAAAAAAATACAATGAGCTTGATATTAATATTCACAAAATAATAAGGAGGAAGTACTATGAAAAAAAGCATGAAAAAAGTTGTCAGCCTTCTTCTTGCAGCAGTGATGATTATCTCCATGGTAGCATTCACTTCTGTTGTTTATGCCGCTGACGACAGTGTGGAAGTTGACCCTGACTTCAAAATGGGCGTCATCCTTGTAGGTGATGAGACCGAGGGTTATTCCAAGGCTCACATGGACGGAATCAAAGAGGCAGCCGCAGAGATTGGTCTTGATGACAGCCAGATTATCTGGAAGTACAAAATTCCGGAAGATTCCAGCTGCTATGATTCTGCAGTAGACCTTATCGGACAGGGATGTTCTCTGGTAATCTCCAACAGCTACGGACATCAGACATACATGGTTCAGGCTGCTATGGAATATCCGGATGTAACCTTCGTTTCCATGACTGGTGACTTTGCAGCGATCAGCGGATGCGATAATTTCAAGAACGCATTCACAAATATTTATGAATCCCGTTATGTATCCGGTGTTGTTGCCGGCCTTAAATTAAAAGAGCTTATGGAGAGCGGTACTCTGACAGCAGAGACCCAGCCGGACAGCTTTGATGCAGACGGCAATGTAAAAATCGGTTATGTAGGCGCATTCAGCTATGCAGAGGTTGTTTCCGGTTATACCGCATTCTATCTTGGCGTTAAGAGCGTTGTTCCGGAAGTTGTTATGGAAGTTAAATATACCAACTCCTGGTTTGATATTGACAAAGAGGCAGCAGCAGCAGAGGCTCTTATCGCAAATGGTGCTGTAATCGTTGGTCAGCATGCTGACTCCACAGGCGCACCGGCCGCTACCCAGAAGCTTCTGGATTCCGGTAAGATCTGCTACTCTGTAGGATACAACATCGACATGCTTGAGACTGCTCCGACTGCAGCCCTTACATCTGCAACCAACAACTGGGCAGTATATTATAAACATGCAATCGAGACTGTCATGGGCGGCGGAGAGCTGGAAGCTGACTGGTCTGAAGGTTACGATGTGGATGCTGTAGGTATCACCGCTCTTGGCGAGTCCTGTGCAGAAGGCACTGCTGAATATGTAGCTGATATTGAGAGCAAGTTAAAAGACGGTTCTCTTCAGGTATTTGATACCTCTACATTTACAGTAGGCGGCGAGGAAGTAACCACAGCACCTTGCGACCTTTCCTTCCTTGACTTCACTACAGACCCTGCAACTGTTGTATACCAGGGTGAAACCGTAGAAGCTATTCAGGATGGACATTTCTCAGAGTCTACCTTCAGAAGTGCTCCATATTTCACACTGCGTATCGATGGCATCACAGAGGATGCAGAAGCTGTCGAGTAATTTAAATTCTATATTTTGAATTTGCCAAAGGGGAGCTTAAAAAAAGCTTCCCTTTTCTAATGAAAAAATATATAATAAGAAAAAGTACTGTTTGGCAGACAGGAAGCGCTGTCAGGGAAAGGGCCAGACAGATACATACAAAACAAGGGAAGGGAGGCACAACGTTTTGGAGTATGCAATCGAATTAAAAAATGTGACGAAGACATTCGGAAAAGTTGTTGCCAACAAAGATGTGAATTTAAATGTGAGAAAAGGAGAAATCCTTTCTCTTCTGGGCGAAAACGGAAGCGGTAAAACCACCCTGATGAATATGATTTCTGGCATCTATTTCCCTGATGCAGGAGAAATACTTGTAAATGGGAAAAGAGTAGAGATTCGTTCTCCAAAAGACGCCTATGATCTCAGAATCGGCATGATCCACCAGCATTTCAAACTGATTGATGTTTTTACCGCTGTGGAAAACATTGCTCTCGGTCTTGATAAAAAAGAAAAGTTTGACCTGAAAGAGGTTCAGAAAAAAGCACAGGCAATCTGCGACCGATATCATTTTAACCTGAACCTGAATCAGAAGGTTTACGAGATGAGTGTTTCTCAGAAGCAGACTCTGGAAATCGTTAAGGTATTGTACAGGGGTGCTGACATTCTGATTCTGGACGAGCCTACGGCAGTACTGACACCACAGGAGACGGAGCGTCTTTTCGAAGTGATCCGAAATATGAAAGCGGATAATAAATCGGTGATCATCATCACACACAAACTTCATGAGGTGCTGGAAATCTCTGACCGCGTGGCGATTCTGAGAAAAGGAGAATATATCGGTACGGTAGATACGGCAAAGGCAACGGAGAGTTCCCTTACTGAGATGATGGTCGGTAAGAAGGTGGGGCTGAACATTATGCGCACCCAGCCGGTGAATCCTGTGAAACGTCTTTCCGTCTCACACCTTACGGTGTATAACCGGGAAAATGTAAAGGTTCTGGATGATGTGAGCTTTGATGCTTATGGCGGAGAGATACTGGGTATTGCCGGTATTTCCGGAAATGGACAGAAGGAGCTTCTGGAGTCTATTGCCGGGCTTCAGGTGACAGCGCAGGGCAGCAGCATCGAATTTTTTGAAAAAGGAAAGGAAAATGCTCCTCTCCAGCTTGTAGGCAAGACTCCGAAGAAAATCCGGGATGCCGGCGTTCATCTGGCATTCGTGCCGGAAGACCGTCTTGGTATGGGGTTGGTAGGCTCTATGGGCATGACCGGAAATATGCTTCTGAAGAGTTATGGAAAAGGACATTCGTTCCTGACAGATATGAAAGCGCCGAAGAAAATGGCGGAAAAGGTGAAGGAAGAGCTGGAGGTCGTAACTCCAAGCATCAACACTCCTGTTTCCCGTCTTTCCGGTGGTAATGTCCAGAAGGTACTGGTAGGACGTGAGATTGCAGAGGAGCCTACCGTACTGATGACTGCCTATGCAGTACGAGGCCTTGATATCAATACCTCCTACACCATCTATAACCTTCTGGATGAAGAAAAACGAAATGGTGTGGCCGTGGTATATGTGGGCGAGGATCTGGATGTGCTCATTGACCTGTGCGACAGGATACTGGTATTGTGCGACGGAAAGGCAAATGGAATCGTTGACGGCCGTACGACTACGAAAGAAGAAGTTGGACTTCTCATGACAAATCTTAAGAAGGGCGGTGCCGCAGATGAGCAGTGAGAAAACAAAAGTGAAGGAGCCGTTTGTGCGAATCGTAAAGCGCGACGGAGCCACCATGAAAAATAAAATTCTGATTCGTGCCGCTGCGATCCTTCTGGCTCTGGTAGTGGATGCAGTCTTTATTTTCTCTGTTACAGGCCTCAATCCTCTGGCCGTATATGGAGTTATGTTTAATGGAACCTTTATGACACCCATTCGTTTTTCCTGGGCAATGCGTGATCTGGTAACGCTTCTGTGTATCGGTATTGCGCTGGCTCCGGCGTTTAAAATGCGTTTCTGGAATATTGGAGCAGAGGGCCAGGTCCTCATGGGAGGACTTGCCACAGCGCTTGTGATGGTAAAATGCGGGCAGTCCCTGCCGACGCCGCTTCTGTTTCTGGTCATGTTCCTTACCAGCATTATCGCAGGCGGTGTGTGGGGATTCATTCCGGCAGTTTTTAAGGCATACTGGAATACGAATGAGACTCTTTTTACCCTGATGATGAACTACGTGGCTACCAGTATTGTGGCATGTATGACCAATATCATGCGTGGAAAGGCTTCCAGTCTTGGAAAGCTGAATATGTCCAACCAGGCAGGATGGTTTCCTCAGTTCCTGGGACAGAGATATAACATTAACATCCTTGTGGTACTGATCCTGATGTTTGTGATGTATTTCTATCTGAAATATTCCAAACAGGGCTATGAGATTTCTGTAGTGGGAGAATCCGAGAATACTGCACGCTATGCAGGAATCAACGTAAGACGTGTTACCATCCGTACCATGATCATTTCCGGCGCAATCTGCGGCCTTGCAGGCTTTCTGATCGTAGCCGGAAGAGACCAGACCATTTCCACAGCCTCCGCAGGAGGACAGGGCTTTACGGCTATCATAGTGGCATGGCTGGCAAAATTTAATACCTTCTATATGGCTTTGATTTCATTCCTTCTGGTATTTTTATCACGAGGTGCATCGGAGATTGCGTCTGCGTACAGCCTGAACGACTATGCAGCAAGTATTATCGAAGGTATCATCCTGTTCTTTATTCTGGGCAGCGAGTTCTTTATCAACTACAGAATGATATTCCGTGGTTCGAAGCATAAGGGGGTGCAGTAAATGAGTAATTTGATTGCATGGATTATCCGGGCAATTCCTTTCGGAACGATCATTATGTTTGGTTCCATGGGTGAGATTATCACAGAGAAATCGGGAAATTTAAACCTTGGTGTTCCCGGCATTATGTATCTTGGCGGCTTTGCAGGCTTCGCAAGCTCCTATTATTATGAGAAAACAGCAGAAAATCCCCAGGGGTGGATATGTATCCTGATAGCCTTGTTTGCTGCCATCGTTGCCTCCATGCTGGGCGGGCTGATTTTCAGTTTCCTTACCATTACCCTGCGTGCGAACCAGAACGTAACCGGTCTGGCGCTGACTACCTTTGGTATGGGTGTGGCAAACTTTTTCGGCGTATTCATCCTGAATGGAGCCAGCTATACGGCAGCACCGCTGGCATATGCTTCATTTTCCAAGAAGATTCCCTTCCTTTCCTCAAAGTTCGGGGTGATCAGCAAGACCGTATTTTCCTACGGATTTCTGGTTTATGTGGCGATTATCATTGCGATTGTTCTGCACTTTGTGCTGAATAAAACGAGAGTGGGATTAAATCTGCGTGCAGTGGGAGAAAATCCAGGTACCGCAGATGCTGCAGGTATCAATGTTACGAAGTATAAATATCTGGCAACCTGCCTTGGAGCCGGACTTTCCGGAATCGGCGGCCTGTATTATGTACTGGATTACAACCAGGGTATCTGGGCAACCACCGGACAGATTGAGGCGCTTGGCTGGCTGGCAGTTGCACTTGTTATTTTTACCACCTGGAAGCCGTTAAATGCGATCTGGGGAGCATACCTGTTCGGAATGCTTTACTGGCTGTATCAGTTCCTTCCGAGTATTCTGGGAATCAAAGTGGCAAGCTATGTGACTGACCTGGTGCAGATGGTTCCGTATGTGGTAACCATTATCGTGCTTGTGGTAGTAAGCTTCCGAAAGAAGAAAGAGAATCAGCCGCCGGAAAGTCTGGGACTGTCCTACTTCCGCGAGGAGAGATAAAACATATAATGATAAAAACAGGGACACCGATGAGGTGTCCCTGTTTGATGTCCGGAATCAGATGTCATGAAATCTTCCAATCATATTCTTGATATTCTGCATTTCATTATCCATTTCAATTACCGCCTGGGCGGATCGCATCAGTTCGTCACTGATGGCATCATAGCCGTCCATCTCTTCAATGCCCTTTTTGTAGCGGAGCTGGTGTTCAAGGGTAGCCCAGAAGTCCATTCCGTTTGTACGAATCTGAATCTCAGCGCGCATAGGAGTTTTTCCCTTTGAGAAAAATACGGGGACTTCCACGATCATATGATAGCTGCGATAGCCATTGGGTTTGGGATTTTTGATATAGTCTTTTACATTGATTACCTTGATATCGTCCTGATTGGCAAGAAGATTTGCCACCGTATAAATATCATCAATAAAAGCGCACACAACCCGAATGCCTGCCACATCATTCAGATGTTCCTGGATATTTTCTGCCGTAAAATCATATCCTAACTTTTTTAGCTTTCGATAAATGCTCTCCGGTTTCTTGATTCTGGTTTTAATAAAAGAAATGGGATTTCTTTTGTATTCCACGGAAAATTCATCGTCCAGAACCTCAAGCTTTGTCTGAACTTCCCGAATCACACAGCGGTACATCATCATCAGATCACTGAATTTTGCGACATTATTGATAAAGAGCTGTGGGTCAGGCGTCTCCAGCCAGGTGCTTTCTGTCTTTTCGTCCATAGTCAATTCCTTTCTTCGCTGTCTTGTGCGAAGTTTTTTGTTTCATTATAATGGATTATGGGGAAAATGGCAAATATTTTAGTCACAGAAATGATATAGTGAAAAACAATAAGCAGTGGTTTCTTTGATTTAGCCACTGCTCATTGTCTGCTATACATTTTCGTTTCCTTTCAAACCATGTGCTGAAAAACCTGCAGAATAATCCTGAATAGCTGAATTAATATGCTTGTTTAATGTTTTGAGTGCCATGTCGAGATTTCCGTTTTCCATGCTTTCCAGGATAAGCATATGGTGTTCTGCATTTTCTGGTCTGATGGAAGAAAAACTGTGAGACTGATAAATACATAATTTTACTTCAGCAAGCAGACAATCATAAAGCTTTATCAGACGTTGGTTATCAGTCAGATGAACAAGTTGTTCATGAAAACTCACATCGGCCTTTATACTCTCATACCAGTCCTGTGTAGAATAAACAGCCCGAACATGCTCCGCAGAATGCCGTAGGGAAGATGGAATCATACCGGATCTTACAAGTTCTCGGATTGCCTCGCTTTCGAGAACTTCTCTGAGATGGAAAATTTCGCTTATATCTTCTACAGATATTTCTTTCACAAAAATACCCTTGTTCGGTATTCTGATCAGAAGGCCGTTAATTACCAGGTAAGAAATGGCTTCGCGAAGGGTATTACGACTTACTCCATAGCGTACGGACAGATCATTTTCTGTTATTTTAGAACCAGGAGGAAAATACAGAGAATAAATGTCCTTCTCAAGCATCTCACGCACAGCATCCAAGGTAGAGACGGTTTTTAACTGAAGCGTCTTCATACATTCACTCCTCATTTATTTTCACATATTATATACCATAATTTTCCTTAATTGCAAGCGCTTAAAGCACCAATTCTGCCATATCATCCTCGTCTGTAATGGATCGGGCAATTTTGTCATTCATAAAGGTTCTGCCAGGCAAAAGACAAATCAAGTGGGCTTCCTCTTTATGGACTGGGAATTGAGTGCCGTGGACAATCAAGGGATTGATTTTTACAAAGGTGCCCTGAGGGATATAAAAGGCTTCCAGATTATCTGCATTCAGAGAACCAGCTTCCGGTTTTCCGACGAAGATGATAACATCATCATCAAAGGGGAACAAACCTTCACAGGTTGTCTGATGATATTCCAAAAATTTCACAATATTTTTTTCTGCCTTTTTGATGTGGCACACGCAGACTGCAGGGTTATTCCTGGAACGGTCAAAATCCAACCATAAAAGATCTGCGTAAAATCCACCTTCACCTTTTCCGTTACCTGTAATTGTACGGGATGCCATCTGCTTGTTGTTTGTTAAATCCTGGTAGCTTCCATATTTACGGAAAGCCTCTTCACTCAATGCTTGTACTTTAATGGTATGCATATAGATCCTCCTTTTCATATTTCTGAGTGATTGAATACTAAATATTTTTATTACGCCCACCAGATTCCGTCGGGATTTCCAATGGGAAGAATTTCTTTCAGAAATGTGGCTGCTTTGCTTAGCCCATCTGGTTTAGACAAAAACATGTCCTCATGTTCAATACTGATAACGCCATCATAGCCTGAAAGGATAAGGAATGAAATTATTTCCTTCCAGGTATCACGGGACATCCCATAGCCGACTGTCCGAAATGTCCAGGATCGTTCTTCTGCCCTGGAATAATGCCTGGTATCCAGCACGCCGTTGATTCGTACATTTCTCTGATTTATAAAAGTATCCTTTGCATGGACATGCCAGATGGCACCTTTCAGTGCGCATATGGCGTCCGGAATAGAAATACCCTGCCAGATCAAATGCGACGGATCCAGGTTTGCTCCGATTACCGACCCTACAGCCTGGCGAAGCCTTAACAGAGTATCAGGATTATAGACACAGAAGCCGGGATGCATTTCAATGGCAAGCTGATTTACTCCAAAGTCGGCCCCTCTTTTGGAAGCCCATGTCCAGAAAGGAATCAGCTTTTCTTCCCATTGCCATTTCAGCATATTCTGATACTGAGGCGGCCAGGCACAGGTGATCCAATTGGGTGTTTTTTCCCCGGGACCGCCGCCCGGACATCCGGAGAAGGAACACACCGTACGAATATTTAATTTTTCTGCAAGGCGGAATGCGATTTCAAAGTCTTCTCTGCTTTTTTGCTCTTCACCGGGAATGGGACTGACCGGGTTACAGGAACAGTTTAATTGGCTTATGATCATGTTATTTCTTTTCAGAGTATCTTGAAAACAGATCAGGGCCGATTCATTTTCAAGAAGTTCCCGGGGATGAAAATGGCGCAATCCACGGTCTGGTTTTGAGGAAAGTTCAAGAGCTTCTATTCCAAGTTCACGGGTGAGAGCAAGAAGGTCAATCAACTCCATATCGGGAAAAAGCGTTGTGAATAAGCCAAGCTTCAATGAGTTTATCTCCTTTTTTTTATATTTCGGTCTAAAGAACGATTGTTTTTACGAAGAGACAGAAGTAATATTGACCCATATGTTTCCTTCTTTTGAAGATCTTTCACATGCTTCTACAAAACGAAGCCCGTTCAGTCCATCAGTGACAGTGGGATAGTCCACCATTTCAGGAAAAAAGGTTCCATCCTGTTTTGCACGGATACAGGCAGTAAAGGAGGCATACAGATTGCTCATTGCTTCGAGAAAACCTTCTGTATGGCCGGCTGGCAGACGCGCATAGGAGGACGCTTCTGCCTCGCCGCCACGGTTGCCTCGGCGCATTTTATGGACATTTCCTTTTTCATCCGTCAAGGTGAACAGCTCGCATTCTTCCTGGTTCCATTCAATGCTGCCTTTTTCGCCAAAAATACGGATACAGAAGCTATTTGCATGTCCAAGGGCAATTTTGCTTATCCAGAACATGCCGGTGGCGCCGCCCTCAAATTCTACAAGCACAAAGTCATTATCATCCAGAATGCTTTCCGGGATCATGGTATCTGCTTTTGCCAGAACACGTTTTATTTTTAAATGGGTCATAGTGGATACTGCATTTTCAACATGGGTTCCCAGATCACTGAGACAATAAGTAGAGCCTCCCTGCATGGGATCCAGACGCCACCCTTCAGGTTTTTGCTTTTCATTGAACAGACGCGCCATTCCGTCCTGCGGATACTCGGACATTACGGTACGGATCTTACCGATTTTTCCACTTTGAATCAGACGGGAAATATGTTTTGCTGTCACATGTCCCATATAGGTGTAGGTAACCATGAAAAGCAGTTCCTTTTCCTCGGCAAGTTTTTCCAGCTCCGAACCCTGTTCGGCTGTCAGAGCCAGGGGCTTGTCGCAGGCTACATGGATTCCGGCGTTTAGAAAAGCTTTTGCAATGGGATAGTGACTGACATTGGGGGTAACAATTACTACAAAATCAATCCCATCCTCGCGGCTCGATTCAGCTCTCGCCATTTCTTCAAAATTTCTGTAGCATTTTTCAGGGGAAATCCGAAGTTCTTTTGCCGTTGTGATATTTTTTGACGGTGTACGGGAAAAACAGCCGGCTGTTAAGATTGCAAGATTATCAAGATTGATGGCTCTTCTGTGCTGTGCACCAATAAAAGAACCGGGAGCGCCGCCGACCATTCCGTATGTAAGCTGTTTCATACAAACCTCCTGTATATGTCCTTATGCGAGTGATAATTGACAATACCTTATAGATTATTTTATACAAAATTTGGATAAAAACAAGTAGTATTGTTCAACAATAATAAAAAGCTTGTTTTGTGTATTTTATATAGATAAAAAATGATGATAGAAAGAAACTATAGGTGATGTAATTGTGTGATTGTGATAGAATTTGCAAACAATTACCTGCCAAATATGCAAAATGTATAAAAAATAAACAATAAGATTGTTCAACAATACTACTAGACAAATAAGGGGGATTGCTGTTATTATGGAATCACCAAGGAGGTCGAAACGTTGATCGACCGAAAAAACAGTGAATGGATTTCTGGAATCCAACAAAATTTTTCAATTCAAGGAGGAAGAAAAATGAAGAAGAATCTCGTGAAAAAAATGATGTCAGTAGTTCTTACTGCAGGAATGCTCGCTGGAATGTGCGCAGTACCCGTTGCAGCAGAGGCACCGGAGTTTGAAGAGCAGACGATTACCGTTTCCTACAACGCTGCCGAGACAACGCCTCATGGACAGGGTGTATCGAAGTTCAAAGAACTGGTAGAAGAGAAAACCGGCGGAAAAGTAACAGTGGACTGCTACTTTAACGGAACTCTTTACAACACCCAGACGGAGTTTGAAGCGCTCCAGAAAGGTGAAGTTGATCTTATCATGGGGTCCCTGAACTCTGCAATGGAGTATATTCCGGAACTGAAGACCACATTCTGTCCATTCCTGTGGAAGAGTATTGACCATTACAATGGATTCTGGACAAGTGAAGATGGCCAGGCATTACTGACGAAAATTCAGGATGAACTGGATGTTCACTATTTTACCTTTGCAAGTGCAGGTTCCAGAAATATTGAGCTTACGAAAGACAAAAAAATCACTTGCCGTGAAGATATGGCAGACATTAAACTTAGATCTGCAGCCGCAGAAAATATGTTGGCCATGGTAGAAGCACTTGGAGCAAATCCTGTTCCAATCGCATTTGGTGACACTTATCTTGGTCTGCAGACCGGCCTTGCAGAAGGCCTTGAAGGTGATACCCAGGGTCTTTATGCACAGGGCTTTAATGAAGTATTAAAAAGCATCACTCTTACAGGACATGCATTCAGTTTTGATGGATTTATTGCAAGCCAGAAAATTTGGGATACCTGGTCTCCGGAATTACAGGCAGTGATCGAAGAGTCTATCGATGAAACAAATGCTTACATCAACGGAATTACTGCAGACGCAGAAGCAGCCGCTGCTGATAAATTGGCAGCAGACGGAATTACAATTTATGAGCTGACGGATGAAGAATTGAGTGCTTACCGTGAAGAAGTTATGGAATATTTCATCAATTCTGATTACGCACAGGATTACGATATGGAATTGTTTGAAAAAATGAAAGCAATGGGTGATCAGTTCTGATATTTATCATAAAAGACAGCTGCTTTAAGCAGTAACTGATTAGAAACCGGCCAACGGATACAGTATGATCTGCATCCGTTGGCTATAATACTTCAAGCCTTAGTTTTATCAAAGAATAATGGAGTATGATGTATGAATAAACTGAAAAAAATAGTAAATACGATCCTGGATATAGAGGAAATATATATTCCTTCTATCCTTTTTGCTGTAGTTTTTGTTCTGTACCTTGCCATGATCTGCTTTCGTTATATCCTAAACTGGAAAATTGCTCCAATTTATGAGCTGTGCCAGGTGCTTTACCTGGAATGTGCCATGTTGGCAGCATCTTATGGAGGAAGGACAGATAAGCATGTAATCTTTCCGCTTCTGTACGACAGAGTGCCGCCGAGAGTAAAGATTATCTTCAGACTGATAGCAGATGTTTTTGTGGCTGTTCTGTCTGCAATCCTGATCTGCCCAGCCTGGGAATCAGTTTCTTTTATTGCCAGAAAAAAGACATCCGTTTTGAAAATACCTTTTAGCATTGTTTATCTTCCATTTTTAATTTTCGTTGTATTATCTACTTTCTATTACATTGCCAATTTTGTAAAGGATCTGAAAATCTTTATGGGGAAAACGGAAGAGAAGGAGGGGAAGAAATGAACGAATATATACTTATTCTGGTGCCAATTATTGTTATTTTAGTATGCTTTCTCATTAGGGTTCCTATTCCTTTTGCCTTATTAGGGGCTGCTGTTACATATATCCTGATGACGGGAACCAGTTTAAGCGCTGTGTGCGATACGGTCATGGGACAGTTATATTCCAACAGTACACTGATTGCAGCACCTTTGTTTATTTTTACAGCCAATGTCATGATGTCCAGTAAGATATCGGAATATATGTATACGTTTATTAAGGCTATCTTTGGTGGTAAAAAGGGAACGACTGCTTACATGAATATTTTTGCATCTCTGATATTCTCTGGTATGAGCGGATCGGCAGTTGCAGATGTAGCAGGAAACGGGGTAATGGAAATCGAGGAGATGAAGCGTGACGGATATGACATGCCATTCAGCTGTGCGGTTACTGCAGCGACAGCGGTAATCGGACCTATTTTCCCACCAAGTATACAGATGGTAATATTTGCCATGCTGACAGGGGCTTCTGTAGGAAGTCTTTTCCTGGGCGGTGTGGTTCCGGCACTTATGCTGGTTATCATGTTTGCAGTGTATGTATGGTACATTTCCAGGAAAAGAGATTATCCTCGCGGACCCAAATATACAATGAAAGAATTCCTGAAGTTTACCTGGAAGGCTCTTCCTGCACTGGGAACTCCAATTATTCTTCTGGGAGGCATCTATACAGGTGTTGTTACCACCACGGAATCCGGTGTTCTCGCTGCTTTTTACGGGATTCTGATTTCTATATTTGTATATAAGGTATTAGGCCCTAAGGAACTTATCAAAGCGATTAAAAATACAGTAATCCAGTCAGGTATCATTACAGCCTCTCTGGCCTCTTCTTTTGCATTAAGTTATGTGACTGCAAGATCCGGTATGGGCGTTGCTCTGGCAAATGCGGTAGAAGGAATTACGACAAATCCGCTGGTGTTTATGTTCCTGGTAAATATTGTATTTATTATTGCCGGAATGTTTGTTCCCACTGAAATTTCTACCTTTATTATTACGCCGCTTTTGATTCCAATCGTAAACGCTTTGGGAATCAATATGATTTATTTTGGTGTTGTTACTTCTATTAATATCATTCTTGGAAACGTTACACCACCTTTCGGATTTCTTTGCTTTACCATAAGTGGAATGACAGGCGTAAACCTCGGCAAGATTTTTAAAGAGATGATGCCAATGATTATCGGTATGTTTATTGTATTGATCCTTTTGATTCTGTTCCCGAATCTGATTCTGTTTATTCCGAGCATGATGGGATGATCATACATAGATCATACATAAAGATTTGGGTGAAAAGATTCACCTGGCATAAAACGGCAATCCACAGTGATGTCGTGGTATAAATTACTCATAGAAGAGGAGTGTTGAATAATGAAACTGGATTATAAGGTTAAGATAGGTCTGGCCCCTGTACGTCGTGACTGTACACCCCGTCCGGGTCAGTTTAACTGGGAGTTTGCGGAGGAAAGAGGGAGAAAAATTGTTTCTTATATAGAAGAGAATTACACAGATAAGCATGTATCCTTTGCAGATACAAAAGAACTCAATGATGTTCAGACAATTGTAAATGAAAAAGACGCGCTCCGTCTGGCTGAGATCTTTAGGGCACAGAAGGTGGATGCAATTCTGGTAATCAATACAAACTTTGGAAACGAAGAAGCAATCGCGATACTGGCAAAAGAAATGAACGTACCTCTCCTGTTATGGGCACCTCTGGATGACCATTATGAGGCAGACGGGACTCGTCTTACGGATTCCCAGTGCGGACTTTTCGGGACATCAAGACTTTTGGGAAGATATCATATTCCATTTTCTTTTATCCCATCCTGTCATGTACATGAACAGGAGTTTAAAGAAGGACTGGAACAGTTTGTACGTGTAACCTGTATGGTGAAGAATTTCCGGAAGCTGCGAGTAGGACAGTTTGGGCTTCGCCCGAAAGCCTTTACCTCTGTTATTTATAATGAAGACGATCTGATCGAGCAGTTTGGGATTCATGCCATTCCGGTGAACATGGCAGTAATTCAGGATCTTTTTAACAAAATACTGGAGACAAGGGATGAGGAACTGGAAGAGGGAGCAAAATTACTGGCATCCCGCTATGTGATGGATGAGCCTACAGCACCTCTTTTGAAAAAAATATACGCTTTTGTACTTTTGTACAAAGATCTGTTTGAAGAATACGATTTGAGCCTGTGCAGCGCAGAATGTTGGAGTGCGACACCTCTGGCTGTCGGGGCGGCACCCTGTACGGCATATTCAATCCTGGCGGATGAAGGCTATCTGATCGGATGCGAAGGAGATATGTACTGTACCATCACAATGGGACTGCTTTCCTGTGCGGCATTGGGAGAAAGCGTTCCCTTTATGGGTGAATTCACTGTAAAACATCCGGAAAACAGAGATGTGGAACTTCTGTGGCATTGCGGGCAGTTTGCATATTCTCTGAAAAAAGAAGGAAGCCACTGTTCACAGCTGAACCAGAGACAGTGTTTTGAAGTAAAAGAAGGAAATTATACTCTTTGCAGGATGGATGAGGACAGAGGAAGGTTTACGATCCTTCCCGGTACTTTTAAGAGCGCACAGGGACCATACACAACCGGAACCTATATATGGGCAGAATTCGAGGATTTGAGGAAATGGGAAAGAAAGGTTATGGAAGGCCCATACATTCACCATTTCGCAGAGATAGAGGGAGATTATACAGAAGTAATCGCAGAGTTCTGTAAATATGTACCGAATCTTCATCTGGACAGCGTGGAAAAATAATAGATTACAGCGAAAAGGAGATACAGATTCGTGAAAACAATAAAAATTGAGGAATTGAAAGAGTTTTCGAAAAAAGCCCTTTTGTGGAAAGGTGTAAGCCCAGAGGATGCAGAAACAACGGTCAACGCGCTGGTTACCACAGATATGTTTGGAGTACTCTCTCATGGAACCAAGAATCTCTATCAGTATATTTTAAAAATGGAAAAGGGCGGTCTTGATCCACAGGCAGTACCAGAAGTGGAGGCAGAAGGTCCTGCATGGGCTTTGATAAATGGCAATGCAGCTATTGGAATGGTTTCTGCCTGCAAAGCGATGGATCTTGCGATCGAAAAAGCAAAAGCCTGCGGGATCGGATATGTTGGCGTAAAAAACAGCTGTCATTTCGGTGCAGCAGGATATTATGCAAACAGGGCTGCAAAAGCCGGATTAATGGGGATTTCCATGAGCAATGCGGATCCGAATATGTCAATACCGAACAGCTGTGCTGTGGCACTTGGAAATAATCCATTTTCCTTTGCTGCTCCATTAAAGAATGGAAAATCGGTATTTCTGGATATTGCATTAAGTAATGTAGCTGCGTTAAAGGTGGTCATGGCAAAGGAAAAAGGGATATCCGTACCGGATTCGTGGCTGATCGATTCAGAAGGAAAACCAACTACGGACCCAAGTGATTTCCCCGGAGGTTCGTTCCTCCAGCCTATGGCAGCACATAAAGGATACGGTCTTGCTATTATGGTTGAGATTCTTGCATCCGTATTGACCGGTTCCGGAATTATGAGTGACGTAACAAGCTGGAATCTGGATCTTCCGGCAAAAAATAATGCAGGACATGCCTTTATCGCAATCGATATTACAAAGATGATGCCTGCAGAATTATTTGAAAAACGTATGATGCGTATGATCACAGAACTGAAAAATGCTCCAAAAGCAAAAGATGCAGAGCGTATCCTGGTTCCGGGTGAGATGGAGTGGGAAAAATATGAGCTGGCAGAGAAAAGGGGCTATATTGAACTGACGGATGCCATGGCAGAGAATATGGAGAAATTATCTGCCCTTACCGGTATTCCTGTAACCGTACAGGATAAACCGGAATAGCTTACAACAGGGAGGAGACGAGAAGATTATGAAAACAATGATGGATATTTTAAAACTAACCGGTATATGCCCGATCCTGGCATATGCAGAACCTGACCAGGCAGCTCCTGCAGCACGTGCGCTGGTAGAAGGGGGACTGCCGATCATAGAGGTGCTTCAGAGAGATGAAAATGCTCTGAATAATTTAAAGACGATTGTACGTGAGGTACCACAGGCGTATGCCGGTGCCGGAACAGTCCTGACTGTCAGACAGGCAGAAGAAGTGATCGATGCAGGTGCAAAATTTGTCGTCATGCCGGGATTTAAGAAAGAAGTTGTGGAGTACTGCCTGGATCATGATGTAATGGTGATTCCTGGCTGTGCGACCCCTACGGAAGTAATGATGATTGCAGATTATGATATAAAAGTGGCCAAATTCTTTCCGTTTTACCAGATGGGAGGCTGCCAGACGCTGAATGAGATCAGCGGTCCTTACCCTGATATGCGTTTTATTGTAACAGGTGCTTTGAACTCAGAGAACTTCATGCCGGCTCTGGAAAGCCCAAAAACACTGGCCGCAGGCGGCGATTGGATGTTCCAGGATCATGATGCGCTGAAAAACAGGGATTATAAACAGATATCCAGAAATATGCGGGAATCCGTATGCCGTGTTCTGGACTGGAGAAATGCAAGAAAATTCGGGTTTTAGGGAGAGGAGAGCAGGATGAAGTCATTAGCAGATGGATATCAGTTGAGCAATGGTGTTGTGATCCCCTGTATGGGGCTTGGTACATGGCAGTCTAACGGACCGACGACTATCCAGGCTGTAAAATCAGCACTGAATATGGGATATCGTCTCGTGGATACCGCAGCAGCCTATGGAAATGAGATCAGTGTCGGTCAGGGAATCAAAGAAAGCGGGATTCCAAGGGAAGAAATTTTTGTTACAAGTAAACTGCGCAATTCCTGCCATGGTTATGATGCTGCCATGGAAGCATTTGAAAAGACGATCGGAAAACTTGGGATCGACTATCTGGATCTATATCTGATCCACTGGCCCAATCCGGTCCAGTACAGACCGATCTGGAAAGAAGCGACGATCGGTACATGGAAAGCATTTGAAGAGCTTTATCGTGCCGGAAAGATCAGAGCCATTGGAGTCAGCAACTTTATGCCTCATCATATTGAACTTCTGAAAGAAAACTGTGATATTTTACCTATGGTGAATCAGCTGAAGCTTTGCCCGGGTGTGACACAGCCGGAGACAGTAAAATACTGTCAGGAAAATGAAATTATCGTGGAAGCATACAGCCCGTTTGGTACAGGAGCGATCTTCCAGGTGCCGGAGATGAAGGCCCTTGCTGAAAAATATCATAAATCGGTAGGACAGATCGTATTGCGCTGGTGTATGCAGATGAAGTTTGTACCACTTCCAAAATCTGCAAATGCATCCCGTGTAAAAGAGAATTCGGAGATTTTTGATTTTGAACTGTCGACAGGGGATGTGGAGTTTATTTCCGGACTGAAGGGAGTCTGTGGAGAAGCCCCGGTTCCGGACGAGATTGATTTTTAAGGTCAGCTGGCTGTTTATACTGCCTGAAAGGAATTTATGAGAATCAGAAATAAGGAAATGCTTACAAATCATGGCAACATAGAAGGACGTAGAATTGTTACAGAGCTTCTGGATGCGGGTCTGGATGCACTGGATCCTTATCTGAGGGTCAGGGAATTTGTCAAGCTGGAAAATAACAGAATCATTCTGGATGACCGGGGCTATGAAATGAAAGGTGATCCTCATGCCGGACCTGCTATATATGATTTAAAGGATTATGACAGAGTTTTTGTGATCGGGGCAGCAAAGGGAATCCAGCGTGCTGCCCTGGCCATGGAAGAGGTGCTTGGAGATGTGCTGACGGCAGGGCATGTTATTGGCAAGCACGGGGAAGAAATCCTGTGTAAGAAAATCGGAGTAACCCTGGCCGGGCATCCGGTTCCGGATAAATGCTGCGTAGAAGGCTGTAAAAAGATCGAAGCGCTGGCAAAGGATATTACGGAACGGGATCTTGTATTTATCATTACGGGAAGCGGCTGCGGGTCTTTAATGACTTATCCGTCAGAAGGAATATCTATTGAGGACATCAGTGCATTCACGCATATGATGCAGATTGAAAAGGGAGTCCCTACCAGTGACCTGAACCAGATACGGACTCATATAGACCGTTTTAAAGGGGGAAGGCTGGCAAGGCTCTTTGCCCCGGCAGCGCAGGTACATATGACAACCGCTGACCCCTCAAAAATGAATACGCCGGTAATGAGGATGACGTATTTTGAAATGTTGGGGATCAATACTTTTTTTCCTCAGGTTGCAACCGCATCAACATATAAAGACTGTATTGCAATCATCAGAAAGTGGGATGCCTGGGATCGTACACCGGAATCCATACGGGAGCATCTTCTTGCGGGCGGGCCGCATAATGAGAATATGGGGATTGAAGAGTATGAGACTCTGCATGCAAGATTTTTTGGACTGATCTTTAAGGATTCCACCGTATATCCTGCTGTACGAAAAAAGGCACAGGAGCTGGGGTACCGATGTATCATGCTTTCAGAATATATGCAGGCAGAAGCCAGAGAAGCCGGATTTGTGAATTCATCCATGGCACTCTGTTCCCAGAGAATGGGAGAACCTTTTGAGGTACCGGTGGTCCTTATGACATCCGGAGAAAATGTGGTTACAGTTGGAAAAGAACCCGGGGTGGGAGGCAGAAACCAGGAATACTGCACAGCTGCGGCTATTAATATTCAGGGAAATAAAAAAATCGTATTTGGAGCGGTGGACACGGATGGAACGGATGGACCGGGCGGCTTTATTTATCCCGGAGCACCGGAATGCCTTGCCGGTGCCGTGGTGGATGGGGATACCTTCGAGGAAGCAACGAAAGCAGGGATAGATATGTGGGAGATGCTAAAGACCCACGGTACATCGGAAGGCCTGTGGAGGCTTGGGTGCGGGGTAGATGCTGTAAGCAGTGTTTCTGCCCTGGATCTTGGAATTATTTTGATCATGAAATGATAACTTTGGTAGATAGGAGACAGGAAAAATGTCAGGGACAACAATTATTTCTGTAAATGCCAGACAAGTATATACAAACCGGAGAAATCCCGGTGTGGAGGCGATCGTAACAACAGAAAACGGGGCAGTCGGACGGGCTATGTGTACATCCGGTGTTTCTATAGGGACGCATGAGGTTGACTTTTCCTTTGACGGAGGGGCGAAATTCCGTGGAAAAGGGGTGATGCGTGCTGTAAATAGTGTAAAGGAGGTCATAAGCCCGGCTCTGATCGGGATGGATGCGGCGAACCAGCTTGCCTGTGACCAGGCAATGCTTTCCATTGCGGAAAATGCAAAGGAGAAGCTGGGAGGAAACGCTGTCGCAGCAGTATCCGCGGCGATCCTGAAAGCCGGTGCAAACGCACTGGGGATTCCTCTTTACCGCCATATCGGAGGAGCCGGGGCGATGTATCTTCCGGTGCCGGGTGTGGCGATGGCTGCAGGACATGACCGCTATGGCGGCGGGATTACGACTCCCGGAGGGAAGCCCACCATGTCTGTGATGTGCTATGGTTTTGACACTTTCGCTGAGGCTTCCTATGCCTGCTGGGATATCCATACCCGCTGGTGTGAAAAAATGAAAAAACTTTTTGGCGGAGAGCCGGGCCTCAGGGATTTCATCGTAATTCCCAAAGGAATTTATAAGTCAGATGAAGAAATCTGGGATGAAATGATGAAAACTATTATCGAAGCCGGATATGAGGGAAAAGTCGGATTCCAGATGGATGTGGCAACAGACACCTATCACAACAAAGAAGACGGAAAGTATTATGGTCTGTTCAACGATCAGCCGAAGACAAAAGACGAACTCTATGAGTTCTATATGCGCATCGTAAAAGAGTATCCGTTTGTGATCATCGAGGATCCTTTCAATGAAGATGATTATGATACGACAGCGGCATTTACAAAGGACAGCGGGATCCAGGTCGTGGGTGACGACCTGTTTACGACCAATCCAAAACGTGTGGCATATGGAATCTCAAAAGGTGCGGCGAATACCATTCTGTTAAAGGTAAATCAGGTGGGGACCATTTCCGAAGCCCTGGAAATGATCCAGTATGCATATAAATTCGGATACGCGGTCATGCCGTCTGACAGCCGTGGAGAGGGAGAATCCATCGGGGATTACGCGGTCGGGATCAATGCAGGCTCCATCCGGGAAAGCGGGATCGGAGCACGTGGAAACCGTCTCCTGGAGATCGAGGAGGAACTGGGGCCAAAGGCGAAGTTTATCGGTGCAAGAGGGCTGAAAGGATTCCGTAATCAGGAAAGAGCAGATCAGCTGAATCAGAAATAAGAGGTGATACGTATGTACAAACAGTATATCGGCGGAAAAATGGTAGACGGTCTGGGAAAAGAAATGCCGGTCTATAATCCTGCAACAAATGAAATTATTGATACAGTAGGGGCTGCAACAGGTACACAGGCGATCGAAGCACTGGAAATCGCGCAGAAAACCTTTCAGACATGGTCAAAGACTTCTGTGAATGAAAGGATCGGATGGATGCTGAAATTGCGGGATGCGGTACTGGAAGAGAGGGAAGAGATCATCGACCTTTTGTCAGCAGAATCCGGAAGACCTTATGCAAACGCGTGCCAGGATTTCAACTGGTTCATTGAAAGCTGTACCTATTATGCAGAAGAAGCAAAAAGGATGACCGGAACTTCTTTCCCGAATTATGGGACACCGAATGGAGAATGCTATAACATTGTAGAATACCGCCCTATGGGAGTCGCGGTAGGGCATATGGCCTGGAATTATCCTCTTGGAAATGCGGGGCTTAAGATATGCCCGGCCGTTGTTTCCGGCTGCACGACAGTGGTGAAGCCGTCCATTCAGACCCCGCTGGCTACTTTGCGGATCGGGGAAATCGCAGAGAGGATCGGATTCCCGGCAGGCGTATTCAATATTATCACGGGCTCATCAGAGGAATTGGGAGCAGCTCTGAATTCCAGTAAGATCCCAAGACTGATCACTCTGATCGGATCCAGTGAGACAGGACGCAGGATTATGGAGCAGGGCTCCACCTCTGTAAAAAAATATTCCCTGGAACTTGGGGGAAATGCGCCGGTTATTGTAATGGACGATGTAGATGTGGACTTTGTGGCAAAAAATATCGTCCTTAAGAAAGTGGGCAATGCGGGACAGACCTGTGTATGCTACAACCGCATTTATATTCATGAGAGTATCTACGAGGAGATGATTGAGAAAGTAAAAGAGCATCTTGCGGACGTTACAATCGGGAAGGGACGCGACGCCGGAGAGGTGGTCATGGGACCGCTTATTAATCGTGCGGCACGGGACAGGATGCTGGATCTGATTGACGATGCGGTAAAGAGTGGTGCGAAGCTGGTTGCAGGCGGCGAGATTCCAAAGGGATTTGAAAGCGGCAATTATATTACACCGGCTCTCCTTCGGGATGTCAATGATTCTATGAGGGTGTCCAAAGAAGAAATATTCGGGCCGATTATCCCGCTTCAGCCGTTTTCGGATCTGGATGAGGCGCTGAAGCTTGCCGTAGATTCTGAATACGGCCTCGCTTCGTATTTCTATGGACATAATTCCAGGGAAATCGCAAAGGCCGTAGAAGCCTTTGAATCCGGGGAGGTATTTGTAAATGTAGGAGGGGGCGGCCCGCAGACACCACATGCGGGTTGGAAGCAGTCCGGTGTGGGATGCGACAAGTCACGCTGGTCCCTGGAGGAATACTATGATCTGAAAATGGTCTCCATCTGTCCGTGATGGTGAAAGTCGGAGGAAAAGCTATGACAGAGAAAAGGTTCGATGTAATTGGAATCGGAGACCCATACCAGGATCTGCTGGTAGAGGTTGACAGGCTGCCGGAACATAACCAGAAGATCCGTATGCACGAGTGGTGTTTCCAGGGAGGCGGAAATGTTCCTACGGCAATGGCTATGGCGGGAACCCTGGGCCTGAAGGTGGGAGTCGTATCCATAGTCGGTGATGATATGCTCGGGAATACGGCAGAAGCGGATTATAAATTTAACCATGTGGATACCTCACATCTGATCAAGGTAAAAGGAAAAAGGAGTAATTTTTCTGTCTGTATCTCGGAACGGGCAAATGTCGGAAAAGAGTTTATCTGCAAAGCGGGAAATTTTCCGCCGCTTGGCGTAAAGGATCTGGATGAGGACTATATCCGGTCAGCCAGGATGATCCATATCGGAGAATTTACAGAAGCAATTCTCACAGCTGCCCGCTGGATCCATGAAGAAGGAGGCAAGGTCAGTATTGATGCTGCTTATTACCGTCCGGATATTTATGAAAACTATGAGCATATAGACATATTTATCGGGTCAGAAGATTATTACCGGGAATTGTGTAAAGACAAAGGTTTTACTCCGTCAGATTATCGGACGGCAATGGAATATGTGAAAGCACAGGGGCCGGAAATCGTTGTATTCACATTTGGGCCGGATGGCTGCAAAGGTGTTTACGAGGACCGGTACTTTGAAGTCCCTGCTTTTAAAGTGGATGTCGTAGATTCCACCGGTGCAGGAGACGTATTCCACGGAGCCTTTGTGTATGCTTATCTGCAGGGCTGGAATCCGGAAAAAAGTGCCAGGTTCTGCTCTGGTGCATCTGCGATAAAATGTACAAGGTTAGGCGGCAGGGCAGGAATTCCGACACTTCCGGTTCTGGAAAGATTCTTGGAAACAGGAGAGATTGACTATACGGAAATAGACGAGAGAGTGAATTTTTACTGTGCAGGTACATACTGAGGAGAAAAAATATGTTAATGGATTTAAAATCAATTCTTGGAATTGCGGAGGAAAGAGGCTGCGCCATTGGGGCATTTAATGTTTATAATATGGAAACCTTGATCGGAGTGGTGGAAGCAGTCAAAGAAACAGGAGCTCCTGTGATCATACAGATGTACAGCCGTCTGTTTGACAACAGGGATGCAAGGTATGTGTCTCCTATGATTTACCAGGCTGCAAAAGAAATCGATACACCAATCTGTTTCCATCTGGATCATGGTGCAGGAATCGAGACAGTGATGCGTGCTTTGCGTGTTGGTGTGACAGGCGCTATGATCGATGCCTCTACCTATCCGTTAGAGGAGAATATTGCAATTACCAGACAGGCCGTGACACTCTGTACAGCCTGTGGGGTAACCGTAGAAGGGGAACTTGGCCACGTAGGTGGGGCTGGCGATGAAACCATGAGTGCATTCACCGAGGTAGAGGAAGCCGCCCGGTTTGTAAAAGAAACGGGTGTTTCAGCACTGGCGGTTATGGTTGGAACGGCCCATGGTCATTACAAAAAAGCTCCGGTTCTGGATATTCAGAGAATCCGGGATATCCACGAAAAAGCGGGCATACCGGTGGTGCTTCATGGAGGCTCCGGAGTTCCGGATGATCAGATCCGTATGGCAATTAAAGCCGGTGTGCGTAAAATTAATTTTGCTACAGATATCTGCTGCGCATTTTTGAATGGGATTTTTGAAAAAGGCAATCAGGTTGGCCCATTGGATCGCTATATGGTAGATCCCACAAATGCGGTAAAAGAGTATGCGATTGAAAAAATACGTTTATTAGGAGCAGACTTGAAAGCGTAAGGGAGAGACAGTTATGAAAGATCTGGAAATGTTTAGTCTCGAAGGAAAAACAGCAATTATCACAGGTGCAGAGCGCGGAATCGGATTGGAAATCGCAGCAGGCTTTGCCAAAGCAGGGGCAAATATCGTAATTGCCGGACTTATGGAATCTGAATTTGACCATGCGATTGAGTATGTAAAAAAGGCGAATGATGTAAAATGTGTCTGCATTCAGACAGATGTCTCTGTAGAAGATTCGGTAAAAAATCTTGTAAAAAAGACCCTGGAGCTATTTCCAACGATTGATATTCTGGTAAATAATGCAGGAATCAATAAGCTTGCTCCGGCAGAAGAAATGCCGTTGGAGGTCTGGCAGAAGATCCTGAATGTAAATCTTACCGGGCAGTTCCTGATGTGCCGGGAAGTTGGTTCTGTGATGCTGAAGCAGGGAAAGGGAAATATCGTGAATATTGCATCCATGTCGGGGCTTGTGGTGAATCCGCTTCCACAGCAGCAGTGTGCATATAACTCTTCAAAAGCAGGGGTCATCATGCTCACGAAATGTCTGGCAAATGAGTGGGCACAGAGAGGAATCCGTGTCAATGCCATTGCTCCGGGATTTACCCGCACACCGCTGACTGCAAAACGTCTCAATACACCAGATGATCCTGCGGTGAAAAAGTGGATTGGAGGTACTCCCATGAATCGGGTGGCAGATCCCCGGGAAATGGTGGGACTTGCTATTTATTTTGCAAGTGATGCATCTACTTTTACCACGGGGACTGTTCTGCAGGTGGATGGAGGATATACCTGTCTGTAAAAGGATAATATGTATGCTGTGGGGAGTATTCTTTATAAGAAGATTCCCCACATTTGAAAATTTTCAGAAAATTAGCACTCGACTCTTGACAGTGCTAACAAATAGTGCTATAGTTCCTCTTGAAAAAGGAAAAAAGGTTTGGCGTTCCGCATAAGACTCATGCGGAATGCTTTTCATATTCAGAAAAGGAGGAAAGCCTATGAATATCAGCAAATTTACGCAGAAGTCCATACAGGCAGTTCAGGACCTGGAAAAGATTGCTTATGAATATGGCAATCAGGAAATTGAGCAGGAGCATCTGCTTTATTCCCTCCTTACACAAGAGGACAGCCTGATTCTCAAACTCGTTGAGAAGATGGAGATCAATAAAGACTACTTTATCGACGTGGTAAAGAAAGCACTGGATGCGAAGGTAAAGGTATCAGGCGGGGAACTGCGTTTTGGCCAGTACCTGAACAAAGCACTGGTAAACGCCGAAGATGAGGCGAAAGCCATGGGAGACGAATATGTCTCCGTAGAGCATCTGTTTCTTTCCCTGCTGAAAAATCCAAGTCCGTCCATGCAGAAGATCTGGAAGGAATTTGGAATTACCCGGGAACGTTTCCTGCAGGCTCTTTCCACCGTGCGTGGAAACCAGCGTGTGGTGAGTGACAATCCGGAAGCTACCTACGATACCTTAAATAAATATGGTGAGGATCTGGTAGAAAAAGCACGAAATCAGAAACTTGACCCGGTCATCGGCCGTGATGCGGAAATCCGTAACGTGATTCGGATTCTTTCCCGTAAGACGAAAAACAACCCGGTTTTGATTGGTGAACCTGGTGTTGGTAAGACTGCTGCTGTAGAAGGTCTGGCCCAGAGAATCGTAGCGGGAGATGTTCCGGAGGCATTAAAGGATAAGAAAATTTTTGCCCTGGATATGGGTGCTCTTGTAGCAGGAGCCAAATACAGGGGCGAATTTGAGGAACGACTGAAAGCCGTTCTGGAAGAAGTAAAAAAGAGCGAAGGCAAGATCATCCTCTTCATCGATGAGCTGCATCTGATCGTAGGTGCAGGTAAAACCGACGGAGCCATGGATGCGGGAAATATGTTAAAGCCTATGCTTGCCAGAGGAGAGCTGCACTGTATCGGTGCTACCACCCTGGATGAATACCGTCAGTATATTGAAAAGGATGCCGCTCTGGAGCGTCGTTTCCAGCCTGTACAGGTAGATGAGCCAACGGTGGAGGATACCATTTCCATCCTTCGTGGACTGAAGGAGCGGTATGAGGTTTTCCATGGTGTGAAGATCACGGACAGTGCACTGGTAGCTGCCGCGACCCTTTCCCATCGTTATATCACGGATCGTTTCCTGCCGGACAAGGCCATTGACCTGGTGGATGAGGCATGTGCCCTGATCAAGACAGAACTGGATTCCATGCCTACGGAACTGGATGAACAGCGCCGTAAGATCATGCAGCTGGAGATTGAGGAGTCTGCTCTGAAGAAAGAGACGGACAACTTAAGTAAGGAACGTCTTGTTGACCTGCAGAAGGAACTGGCAGAGCTTCGTGATTCCTTCAATTCTCAGAAAGCGCAGTGGGATAACGAGAAGCATTCCGTAGAAAAGCTGCAGAAGCTGCGTGAGCAGATTGAGGATGTAAACAAACAGATCCAGAAAGCACAGCAGAGCTATGATCTGGAGAAGGCAGCAGAGCTGCAGTATGGCGAGTTGCCGAAATTACAGCAGATGCTGGAAATTGAGGAGCGCAATGTAAAAGAAAGTGACCGCCGTCTGGTGCACGAGGCTGTTACAGATGACGAGATTGCCAGAATCATTTCCCGTTGGACCGGTATCCCGGTAACCAAGCTTACCGAAGGAGAGCGGGCAAAGCTTCTGGGACTGGAAGACCAGCTCCATAAGCGTGTAATCGGCCAGGACGAGGGGGTACGCCGTGTCAGCGATGCCATTCTCCGTTCCAAAGCCGGAATCAAAGACCCCACAAAGCCAATTGGTTCCTTCCTGTTTCTGGGACCTACCGGTGTAGGTAAAACCGAGCTTGCCAAGACTCTTGCCGAGACTCTGTTCGATGATGAACAGAATATGGTCCGTATCGATATGAGTGAATACATGGAGAAATACTCCGTATCCAGACTGATCGGAGCGCCTCCGGGATACGTTGGTTACGAGGAAGGCGGACAGCTTACCGAGGCAGTCCGGAGAAAACCGTACAGCGTGGTTCTTTTCGATGAGATTGAAAAGGCTCACCCGGATGTATTCAATGTCCTGCTGCAGGTGCTGGATGATGGCCGTATCACAGATTCTCAGGGACGTACTGTGGACTTTAAAAACACAATTCTTATCATGACCTCCAACATCGGTTCTCCGTACCTGCTGGATGGCATCGACGAGAACGGTGAGATCAGACCGGAAGCGGAAAAAGAGGTTATGAATGATCTGCAGTCTCATTTCCGTCCGGAGTTTTTGAACCGTCTTGACGAAATTATTATGTTTAAGCCCTTGACAAAGAACAACATTGGTAAGATAGTAGACTTGATGGTGAAAGACCTGAGCAGCCGCCTTTCTTCACAGGAGCTGTCCCTTGAGCTTACCGAAGCTGCAAAGGAAGATGTGATCGAAAACGGTTATGACCCGGTTTACGGCGCAAGACCTCTGAAGCGTTATCTTCAGAAGTATGTGGAAACACTTGCGGCGAAGAAGATTCTTTCCGGAGCTGTCCACACGGGAGATACCCTTGTGCTGGATGTGGAAAACGGGGAATATGTGGTTAAGGTCAGGTAAAATACAGTATGCCAGGATGTCCGCCAGGCGCGGGCAGTAAAGGAGAAACATGATTCCAAAGGACCCCATGATCTTGCTGAGCTATGTGAATACACAGCTTCGTGATTACTACGAATCCTTAGAAGCCCTCTGCACCTGCAGAGGCATGAAGAAAAAAGAACTGGTGGAAAAGCTTGCGTCTATTGATTATCATTACGACGAGAAGACAAACCAGTTCATATAGGAAAATCATTACCGGGATGGACATAGATTGTCCATCCCATTTTCTTTAGGTAATTAAATAAAAAAATAAAACAATTCAAGAGAAAATCCAATTTTAAAATCTAAAATTTTTGTGAAATAACCAAAAAATGGTTGCATTTTTTGTGCAAATATATATTATATATGGTTAGCCGACTAAATAAAATGGCGAAGAAAAATGGAGGTAAAGAAATGCATCCATCTGAAGAAGAAATGGGATTGGATAAAGGGATGCAGGGACTCATTCTGGATATCAGCCACTTATATCTGGTCAAATGCTTTTATCAGCTGAAAGGCCTCGGAATCCATCCCAGGCAGATTCCGATTCTGGCAATTCTGCATGGAAAGGACGGCTGCAGCCAGAAGGAAATCGCACAGCAGCTTGGTGTGAAACCGCCGACAGTAACGGTAAGCATCCAGCGGCTGGAAAAGACCGGGCTTGTCTGCAGAAAACAGGATGAAAAGGATCAGCGTGTTACCAGAATATATCTGACAGAGAAAGGCCGGGAAGCAATTCGGGAAGGCATGGCTGTGATGAAAAGAACTGAGGAAGAGGTCTTCCACAACTTTTCGGAAACAGAAATGTGTCTGCTCAGACGTTTCCTGGAGCAGATGCTGGAAAACATTGAGGCTATGCCGGGGCCATCAGAGGATGGCTGCAAATTGATGCCTGAAATTTATGAGAAAGAAGGACAGCATGTATGATTAAACTGATGAAGTATCTGAAAAAATCAGCGGGCTATATTGTCCTGATCATAGGCCTTTTATTTTTACAGGCCTATTGTGATCTGTCTCTGCCGGATTACACGTCAAAGATCATAAACGTAGGAATCCAGCAGAATGGAATTGAGGACGGTGTACCGGAAAAAATCCGGGTATCCACCATGGAAAGCCTGCAGGTTTTTATGGATGAGGAGACAAAAGAAGAGGTTTCCGATTCCTACACACAGGATGGTGATATTTACGTTTTAAAGGATGATATCTCCGCAGAGGGGAGAAAAAATTTAAATGAAGATTTCTGCAAACCGATGATGATGTATTACGGGCTGACCTCCGGAAGCGAGGAAAGTCAGGGAATGCTTGCACAGATGGGGCTTCCGGAGGAAACCGACCCTATGCAGGCGATGTCCATGATGCCGCAGGAAGCAAAAGAGCAGATGATGGCTGCCATGAATGAAAAGCTTGATGAGATGCCGGAATCCATCCTGACGCAGTCTGCTGTAAACGTGGTTCGTGCGGAATATGAGGAAATGGGAGAGGATGTGGATGCTCTGCAGATGAATTATATCATCAGATCCGGCCTCAGGATGATACTCATGGCACTGGTTATCATGCTGGCAGCAATCAGTGTGACATTCCTTTCCTCGAGAGTAGCTGCTTTACTGGGACACGATCTGCGCAGCAGTGTGTACTGTAAGGTAATCAGCTTTTCCAGCAATGAGTACCATAAGTTTTCCACCGCATCTCTGATCACCCGCTGTACCAACGATGTGCAGCAGGTACAGCAGGTGATGGCTATGATGTTCCGAATCGTACTGTATGCTCCGATCGTGGGAATCGGTGGTGTGATAAAGGTGCTGAATACTGACCCGTCCATGACCTGGATCCTGGCTGTGGCAGTGGTTCTTATTCTGTTGGTAATACTGGTATTGTTCCAGATTGCCATGCCAAAGTTTACAAAGCTGCAGACTTTGATCGACCGTCTGAATCTTGTAACCAGAGAAATCCTTACCGGCATCCCGGTCATCCGTGCCTTCAGCCGCGAGAAACATGAGGAAGAGCGGTTTGAAAAGGCAAATCTGGATCTGACGAAAACCAACCTTTTTGTCAACCGCTGTATGACCTTTATGATGCCCATCATGATGCTGATCATGAATGGAGTATCTGTGACGATCATTTATTTTGGCGCTCACGGAGTGGATAACGGAACCATGCAGGTCGGGAATATGATGGCATTTATTCAGTATGCTATGCAGATCATCATGTCATTCCTGATGATCACGGCTATGTCCATTATGCTCCCGAGGGCAAATGTAGCAGCACTTCGTATCAATGCAGTCCTGGAAACCACGGCTTCCGTCAGCGATCCGGA
>JALERH010000122.1 GCA_022764275.1 Blautia sp.
AAGGAAGAAGACATCAAGGATGTAAAAGTTTACATTAAACCAGAAGAAGGCAAAGCATATTACGTAGTAAACGGCGAGTCTGAGGGCAGCTTTATCGAGCTGTAAAATAACGGCCGAACCGGAGAATACATGTCGCAGGACATGCGTCCGGATCCATATCAGCCCATAGGGAGCAACGTAAGTTCCTTATGGGCTATTTTACTATATATGGTGGGAGGAGATTTATTGTATGAAAGGAAAGTATCTGGCATTATTATTGACTATCGTTGCGATGACAGGAGTGAATGCGACAATGCCATGCCAGGCAGAGCAGACCACAGGAGGGAAAGAGGTTCAAAAACCTAAGATGACCTATGAAGAGTATCCCAGAATCGACGGTTCTCTTGCGTGCGTGCCTCTCTGTGAAGCACTGGCAGTTGAGATGACAGGATGTACACAGGAACAGGCGGAAGAGACGATGGCGGATTTTACAAATACAAATCCCTGTTATCTGGAACTTGCAAAGGGAAACCGTGATATTTTGCTGGCATACGAACCGGCAGACAGCACAAAGCAAGAGCTGGAGAATTATGAACCGCTTGAAATGTCACCTGTGGGGCAGGATGCTCTTGTTTTTGTCGTAAACGAGGACAATCCCATAGAAAGTCTGACTACGGAACAGATTTTTGATATTTATACCGGAAAAATTACAAACTGGAATGAAGTGGGCGGGACAGACATGGAGATCCAAGCTTTTCAGAGGCCGGAAACAAGTGGCAGCCAGACGATGATGCGAAAGCTTCTGATCGGAGATGCTGCCATGGCGGAAGTTCAAAAAGAACAGATTGCCTCAGGCATGGATGACATTATCGAAGCTTTGAAACGCTATGACAATTCTGCGAATGCCCTTGGATACTCCGTCTATTATTATGCGTCTGCAATGTTTCGGCAGCCGGGACTGAAATTTCTGGCAGTGGATGGCGTGGTTCCTTCGAATGAGACCATAAAATCAGGAGAATATCCTCTTGTCAATGATTTTTATTGTGTCACCGGTGAACATTCTTCTCCAAAAGCAAAAGAAATAAAAGAATGGCTTTTGTCAGAAGAAGGACAGAGCTTTGTGGAGGGATGCGGTTATGTTCCGATTATATAAGTATATGAAAAAGAGAATGCTCGTTCTTGCATGCCTGTGCCTGGTTTTTCCGACAGCAACCTGCATGGCGGCAGAAGAAAATGTAGAGAAGATATGTGAAGAAGATGAATATGTTTTACTCTCCTGCGGAGATAATTACGCGGAAATTTATGATAGAGACGGGAACCGCATAGGGCAGTGCCGGGCTTATCTGGACGAATTTCGCAGTGCATGTACCGTAAAGAATAATGAAATTGTGGTTTATTCCGATGGCATCAGCATCACGGCGTTCAGTATGTCGAAGCTTGAAAATATTCTGGATTTCCCGTCAGAAGAAAATAACATACAGGCTTTTGGTTCGGTATGTCTGGTGAGTGATCAAACGGTCCGAAGCTTCTCGCTTTATGATGATCAGGGTGCGCTTCTGTACCAGTCCGGCGAGAATATGTGGAGAGAAGGGGAATATGCTTATGAGAATCTGGCAGTTCTTGACAGCGGATATCTTTTGGGCATGAGTTTATGCAATGAGGAAAATGCTGCCCCGGAAAACGGCCCTGTATGGGTGAGTAAAGATGGCAGTGAAAGCCGCCAGATTACAGATGCCAGCCTTATTTCTGCCTTTTCAGACGGAAGGGTAAGCGGTTTTGGGGATATGCTTTTGATCAATGACTGGACATCCGGTTTGATTTCCCTTTATGATCTGGATGGAAACCTGCTGATGGACTCCCTGAATGGAACTGTCTATCCATATTCCGATAATATGACAGGATATTCCAACAATGCGGGCATTATCATGGTAATGCAGGACGAAGACAATGTGCGGACATTTTATGACCGAAACCTTGACATCTGCGGTACTGCAGAGGTAACGGACAATGTTTATCCGGGTTATTGCAATGGCTTTTTGGAAGGTCTGACTTATGAGGAACTGGGCGGACTTGCATGTGACGGATTTGTGCTATATAATGGAGAAAGCTGGCAGCCGCTTGCAAAAGTGGAAGGCGGATATCAGGTTTATGCGGATGGAAAGCTGCAATTTGTACCTCTGTCTTCGGAAGAAACTCTGTATACTTTAAACGATGCTTATCTCACAGCAGGCTTTACAGAAGAAGGGAATTACTATGAGCGCCTTAAGAAGAGAAGCACCGGGGAAACTGTGGAGGAATCCAGATGGAACGAAGATGGCAGTGTAACCTTTTCTCTCGGCAAGGGATATTGTATTATTTCCAGATACTTTCAGTCCGGAGAAGAATATTCTGTTTCATCGGTAATTTATGACAACAATCGGGAAGAGTGCTTCCGCCTGGAGACTGCACAATGCCAGGTATGGAAAAATGGATATCTGCTTCTTAATCGCGGTGTATATACCGGAATTACTGACCGGAATGGAAACTGGGTAATAAAGACCACAGGAAACTGGAGTGAGTGATCGCGTAAACGGCTTTTGCCAACAAGAATCAAACAAAAACAGAAAGAAGGAAACAAACATGATACAGGTAAACGCAATGGGCGATGCATGCCCCATCCCAGTGGTAAAAACAATGAAAGTTTTGAATGAGATAAAGGGGGCAGGAGAAGTAGAGGTACTGATTGACAATGAGATCGCCGTACAGAACCTGACGAAAATGGCTAATCAGAGGAACTGTAAGGTACGTTCTGAAAAACTTGGGGAAGGACAGTACCGGGTGATTATTACCGTGGAAGGAAAAATACAGGAATCCGATTCCACTGAGAGCATTGGGGAACAAACCTGTATCCCTGATGCGCGGAAAAATATAGTTGTTGTGATTTCCTCCGAACAGATGGGGCAGGGAGACGGGGAACTGGGAAAAATCCTGATGAAAGGGTTTATTTATGCTCTGACGCAGCAGGACAGCCTTCCATCCACCATCCTGTTCTATAACAGCGGCGCCAGACTGACCTGTGAAGATGCTCCCACACTGGAGGATCTGAAATCTCTGGAGGCCCAGGGCGTGGAAATCCTGACCTGCGGTACCTGTCTGAACCACTATGGCCTTACAGAAAAACTTCTGGTGGGGAGTGTCACCAATATGTATGTGATCACAGAAAAAATGACGCATGCCGACCTGATCGTAAAACCGTAAGGAAGAAATGGGTATGCGTGAAAAAAAGAAATACCGGATCATTTCTTTTCACACCACGACAGAAGCCATAGCCATGGAGAAAAAGTGCGGGAAAATGCATATTCCGGGGAGACTGATTCCTACTCCCAGAGAAATTTCTGCAAGCTGTGGTCTTGCCTGGCGTATGACGGAAGAAGAGTATATGGCATATGAAGAGATAATAAATCAACTGGAATTGGAATACGATCAGTCAGTATGCCTGATGCTTTTACGATGGATATAAAAAAGAGGATTTCATAACTTGCCGTGGAGGAAAAGCAGCTTTGGTATCCGGTACGGATTTTAGTACACCAATGAAATTCCAAGGCTTCATATTCCTGCACTTTGTTAGGAAGAAAAAATTCCAGTGTTCATTTGACATTAAGGAGCAATGATGCTATGGTTCTCTATATAGAAAGGGAAGACAATCAGATATGAAAAGACAGCGTTTTGATTTATGGAAAGAAAGCGAATATATATATCCCATGGCTTTCGGCTTTGTACGCATCTTTGCGGCAGCATTTGTGTACATTTTGAGGATATAAAGGATGCAGAGTATGAAGGGATTTCCAACCGTCCGGATGCCGCAATTCTGTCCTACCCGGTTATCACCTCGGGAGAATTTGCCCACCGGGATTCCTTCTGCGCACTGTTTGGAGAAAATCCTCCGGCAGAAAAACTTGAATATATGTCTCTGGAAAAACAGGTGAACGATACTACACCTCCATGTTTTCTTTGGCAGACTGTAACGGACAACACTGTTCCCGTAGAGAACAGCTATCTCATGGCAGAGGCGCTTCGCAGACAGGGAATTTCATCTGCACATCATGTATTTTCCAGCGGAAAGCATGGACTGTCACTTGCAAATGAAGCCTGGGCGAATGGAGAGTACGGGGAAACCGATACCATGGAACAGATCAACCGTACCGTGCAGTGTATCAAGGAAGGAAAACTGCCTCTTCCAGAGGAAGTGCGGCAGCAGATTCTGGATGCCTTTGATTATGATGAAGAAAAAGGAAAAGAGGCACTGAAGCAAAATATTCCCAATAAAGAAGCTGCAATCTGGCCGGTACTGGCAGATGAGTGGCTGAAAGGCATTTTTGCTATACGGAAGTGAGAAGTATGAATGATATAAATGTAATATGTATCGGTTCCGCCGTGATGGACATTACAGCCTATCCTGTAGGACAAAAGAACTCCTGGCAGGAAAAACAAAGAATTTCCTCTATCCGCATCCGCATAGGTGGTGATGCGGCAAACCAGAGTGTCCATCTGGCAGACCTGGGAATAGATACGGCGCTTGCGGCATGCGTGGGAGATGACGAAAATGGCCGGATTCTTCGCAATACGCTGAAGGAGAGAGGTGTCAATACTGCTTTTATAAAAGTAAAAAATGACTGGGAAACCGGGACTGCACTCGTTCTGACAGATGAAGCAGGGGAGCGGCATATCTTTTCCGTACAGGGAGCACACAGTACAATATCAAAAGACGACCTTCCCGAAATCCCAGAATTTTGTAAGGCCATTTCTCTTGCCAGTCTTTTTTCTATGCCCCAGCTGGAGCGTGATGGACTTCTGGTATATTTAAAAGAAGCAAAGAAAAAGGGAATTCCTGTTTTTGCAGACCTTGCAAGTGACAAACAGAAACAGGGACTTACCGGGATTCAGAAATTCCTTCCATATATAGACTATTTTTTGCCAAGTCTGTATGATGCCCTTGCCATGACAGGAGCAGCAGATGCACAGGAAGCAGCAGAGAAATACAGAAGTCTGGGAGTAAAGTGTGTCGTCATAAAATGCGGCAAAGACGGATGCTATTATGCAGCAGGCAAACAATGCGGACACATTCCTGCACCATCCGTCCATCCGGCAGATACCACAGGAGCAGGCGACTGTATGTCAGCACTTTTTATAAGCCGGATCTTAAAGGGATATAGTGTGGAAGCTGCCTGCAGATTTGCCTGTGCAGGAGCCACCTACAGCACACTGTTTCCGGGAGCTGCAGAGGAGAAGCTTACAGAAAATCGTATATCAGAATTCTATTCACAAACAAAAAAAGGAGCAGATATCTATGAATAGCACAGAAAAACATTCAGACAAAATAGCGGTCCTCTTTCCAGGAATCGGCTATACCTGTGACAAACCGCTTTTGTATTATTCAGGGAAGCTTGCTGCCCGAAACGGTTACGAGATCGTACCCGTGCCTTATGGCAATTTTCCATCCGGCGTAAAAGGGAACCGTGAAAAAATGGAGCAGGCATTTTACAGCGCACTGGAGCAAGCCGAAGAGATTTTACAGAACATCGACTGGAAACAATATTCGGAAATCCTTTTCTTTTCCAAAAGCGTCGGAACCATTGTTTCCAGTGCGTATGCCCGAAAGCACCAGCTGTCGGTAAAAAATATTCTTCTGACACCAGTGAAAGATACCTTTTCTTTTGCAGACGGCAATTCCATCGCTTTTCATGGAACATCAGACCCATGGGCTGAAACAGAAGACATTGCAGAGAGCTGCAAAAAGCTGAACATTCCGTTGTATATCACGGATCATGCAAATCACTCTCTTGAAACGGGTGATGTGATGACGGATATCCGAAATCTGTCCCATGTCATGGAGGCGATTACGAAATTTATTTCCAAATAAACTTACACATTTTTTGAAAATCGTTAATAAGTCGGATACTCCAGGAGGACAAAATGAACGTAATGCCTGTTTCTGAATTAATCGATAAGGTAACCGAAATCTGTAAGAAAAATGGAATAAAGAGGCTGGATCTGTTTGGGTCTTTTGCAACTGGTACGGCAACCCCGACAAGTGACATTGATTTTGTTGTCTATGGTTGTGAAAATCTGCTCCAATTAGAAGAGGAGCTTGCCGGAATCGATACACTTCGTAAAATAGATATTTTTGATTATGACAGTATAAATAATCCTTTTTTACTGGAGGACATAAAAAAATATGGAAAGCAAATATATTAATCGTTATCATACCTTTTGTAAAAGCCTGAAAAATCTGGAAAAGAGCAGATTAGCGGATCCCAGGGCGGATTTTGTTCTGGAAGGAACCGTACTGAATTTTAATCTTACTTTTGATATTGCCTGGAAAGTAATGAAAGATATTTTGGTTAAAAAACTTGGTATTCTTGACTTTGCAGTCGGTTCCCCGAGAGAAACTCTTCAGCAGGCATTTGTTAATAAAATCATTGACGATGATCAATGGATGCAGATGCTGCGTGTCAGAAATCAACTGGCACATGACTATGATGGGAGCTTTGCTTCGGAAAAATTCCAGGATATTATCAATGTATACTATCCATTGTTTGAAAAAATGAGAAAGCATGCAGAAAAATATTATCAGTAAGAAGCTGAACGATCAGGAGACTGAATGAATGGGGAGAGGTGTGGCTCGTATGAGTCACACCTCTCAAAATCACATCAGATCACATCAGCTTACATCTGCTGGCCGCCCATGCCGCCCTGACCCTGGGACATCTGTCTTTCCTGTGCTTCGATCATTTTCTTAACCATATATCCGCCTACACTTCCGTTCTGTTTGGAAGTCAGGTTTCCGTTGTAGCCGTCTGTAAGCGGTACGCCCAGTTCGTTTGCAACTTCAAATTTGAAACGGTCCAATGCACCTTTTGCTTCCGGCACAACTGCTCTGTTAGAAGAAGTGTTGTTTGACATTTTGATTTCCTCCTTGGTTGTTTGCTTTGTTTTGATGTTACAATGCTAGTATGTGAAAAACAGATAAAAATACACTAGAAGTTCTTTCATCTATTGGCAGAAATATGAAAAATATTAACTTTCTATGAATTTTGTATAATTATGTAATATTTAATTGCACTTCTTTTGGCTATTTGTTATAATGTTTCGGAGAACAAAATTTATTTTATCAAGAACAGAAATGTAATGGTGAAAATGGGAGAGGTGAACTATGAATTTAGGTATCATTGCACACAATAGTAAAAAAGTTCTCATTGAAGATTTCTGTATCGCCTATAAAAATATTCTCGCGAAGCACGAGGTTTATGCCACCGGAACCACCGGACGAAGAATAGAAGAGGCGACCAGCCTTCATGTACACAAATTTCTGGCAGGCAGCATTGGTGGAGATAAGCAGTTTATGGAAATGGTTGAGCGCCAGGATCTGGATATGGTGATCCTGTTCTATAATCCTGTTATGATCGACCCGAAAGAGCCTGATATTACCGCAATTGTGAGACGCTGTGACCAGTATAATATTCCGGTAGCGACCAATATCGCCACCGCAGAGCTTCTGATACTCGGCCTGGCCCGCGGCGATCTGGATTGGAGACTTAATCTGAAATGAGAGTCATAGCAGGAAAAGCAAGACGTTTAAATTTGAAAACCGTCCCGGGACTGGATACACGTCCGACGACGGACAGGATTAAAGAAACTCTGTTTAACATTCTGCAGCCGGAATTACCGGACTGCCGTTTTCTTGATTTATTCAGCGGAAGCGGCGCTATCGGCATCGAAGCTCTGAGCCGTGGCGCGGCGAGTGCTGTATTCGTGGAAAAAAATCCCAAAGCCTGTGCCTGTATCAGAGAAAATCTTTCATTTACAAAACTTGCAGATGGTGGTAAACTGCTAAACATGGACGTACTGCAGGCCCTTCGTTCTCTGGAAGGGAAGGGAGTTTTTGACTGTATTTTCATGGATCCTCCATATCGGCAGGAGCTTGAAAAACAGGTATTGGAGTATCTTGCTGAAAGCACCATCCTTGATGAAAATACACTGATTGTTGTAGAAGCAGATTTATATACCAGTTTTGATTACGTGGAAAGCATCGGTTACCGGCAGCTTCGTTCCAAAGAATACAAAACGAATAAGCATGTATTTTTATGCAGGAGAAAGTGAGAGAAGCACATGGTAATAGCTGTCTATCCGGGAAGCTTTGACCCGGCCACCTATGGTCACCTGGATGTTATCCAGCGTGCAAGCGTGTCTTTCGATAAGGTTATCGTCGGAGTTTTGCATAATTCTTCAAAAAGTCCGTTGTTTTCTGTGGAAGAACGTGTTAATATACTAGAAAAGGCTACCCGGCATATCCCAAATGTCGAGATTAAATCCTTTGAAGGGCTTTCCGTTAATTTTGCCAGGTCAAACCACGCGCAGGTCATTATTCGAGGACTGCGTGCTGTAACGGATTTTGAATATGAGCTGCAGATGGCTCAGACGAACCGTGTTCTGGCGCCTGACGTTGATACCGTATTTCTTACCACCAGTCTGGAATACGCGTATTTAAGTTCCACGATTATGAAGGAAGTGGCACACTTTGGAGGGGATTTGAGCAGGTTTGCCCCGCCTGAGATTACGCAGGCTGTACAAAGAAAATTGCAAGAAGCGCAGAAATAGAGAAAATAAGGAGAGTATACTATGAGCAGCAGAATTGAACAGATTATCGAAGAAATCGAAGAGTACGTAGACAGCTGTAAATATCAGCCGCTTTCTACGACGAAAATCGTGGTAAATAAAGAGGAGATTGAAGAACTTTTACGTGAGCTCCGTCTGAAGACTCCGGATGAGATCAAACGTTATCAGAAGATCATCAGCAATAAGGATGCCATCCTGGAGGATGCACAGGCGAAGGCTGACAGCCTCATTGCAGATGCACAGGCAAAGGCTCAGGAGCTGGTAACACAGCATGAGATCATGCAGAAAGCATATGCTCAGGCAAATGAGACGATTAACGCAGCAAACCGTCAGGCTCAGGAAATCCTGGATTCCGCTACGCAGGACGCAAACAGCATCCGTTTAAGCGCGATCACCTATACTGATGATATGATGGCAAACATTGGTTCCGTCCTGAATCAGACACTTGAGGATGCCGGCGGAAAGTACAGAGGCTTTATCGAAGCTCTGCAGAGCTGTCTGGATGTTGTAAACCACAACCGCCAGGAGCTTGCTCCTCAGACCGCACAGGCTGCAGCGATTTCCAATTCCTACCAGACCCCGTCTGATGAGGACGATGTTCTGTCTGATGAATTAGAGGATAAATAATAAAATAACAATTGCCGTAATCGCGGCATTCAGACATTTGGCAGAAGCGTAAGGGTGCATGGATAAGTTTCCATCCAGTACGCTTTTTGTCTGTGCCATAATACAAAGTCCGCCAAAAGCAGTCATTGTTATAGAACACAGAAACCGCATACCGAAAGAAATGTCGGATGTGGCCAGCCCATGGAGGCCTGTGGTGATTTCCAGTATTCCAAGTGTCAGACATCTTCCGGTCTCAGAAAAACACCAGAAATGGCTGACACAGGCAGACAGAATGGAAAACAGCAGGATATATCCACCCAGTCTGGCAATGGTTTCAAACCCGTTCATGATTGAGACATCTATGAGGGCTCCTGCAGAGCTGGAATGGGGTGTCTCTTTTTTTGAAGAAGAATTATTGACTAATCGCTCCGGCGGCAGGATGGTATGGTTGTGATAAACCACAAAACGGAAAAACAGCATACAAAGCACATCTGCAAGAACCAGGATAAAAAGGATCCGGCTTACACGTACCTTGTCTTTCAGGCAGACATGAGCCAGGTAGGTGGTAAGAAAGGCAGGGCTTGGGTTGTTGCAGAAGGTGAGAAGATATTCCCCTTCCCGTCTGCTGATTTTTCCATAGCGATATAAATCCGCTGCAAGCTTGGCTCCCATGGGATAGCCGCAGAGAAGCCCCAGCAGGAACACATAAGCACCTGCCGGCGACAGTCCCAGTGTGAGTTTTAAAAAAGGTGCAAACGGTTTCAAAATTTTTTCGATTCCGTTTGTATGTACCAGAAATCCGGTTAAAATAAGAAAAGGAAGCAGAGTCGGAATCAGGGTATTCAGCCAAAGATTCAGTCCGTCCCTGGAAGCTGCAAGCGCTTCCTTTGGATATTGCAGCAGAAAACAAAGGAGCAGAAAGACTCCCGCAGAGAGCAGTGCTTTCTTAATAATATACAGGAAAGATTGCTTCATGATTAACCATATCTTTTTTTCTAAAGTATATGGTCTTTTTCACAATAAATGAACAGATAATTCATAGGAGGTATATGGATATGGCAGTATTGGAAAATTGCGAGCCGAAAAGAGTTTTTCATTATTTTGAGGAGATTTGCGGAATTCCTCACGGGTCCGGAAATACAAAACAGATCAGTGACTACCTGGTATCTTTTGCAAAGGAGCATAATCTGGAATCTGTACAGGACGAGATGAATAATGTGGTGATCTATAAACCGGCCACAGAAGGGTATGAAGCGTCTCCAACCGTAATTCTGCAGGGACATATGGATATGGTATGCGAAAAACGTCCGGATGTGGAGCACGATTTTACAAAGGATGGCCTGAAGCTTTCTGCAGAAGATGGATATGTTTCTGCAAACGGCACTACCTTAGGAGGAGATGATGGAATTGCAGTTGCCTATATGCTTGCACTTCTGGAAAGTACGGATATTCCTCATCCGGCATTGGAAGCTGTGTTCACTGTGGATGAGGAAATTGGGCTTCTGGGCGCCGAAGGCCTTGACTGCAGTGTCTTAAAAGGCAGGAGAATGATCAATCTGGATTCTGAAGCAGAGGGAAGCCTTTGGGTAAGCTGTGCCGGCGGTCTGGCTGCCAATACCCATATCCCGGTCCGCAGAGTGGAAGCAGAGGGAATGATACTTCAGATTAAAATCTGTGGTCTTATGGGAGGACATTCCGGTGCAGAAATCGATAAAAATCGTGCCAATGCCAACATATTAATGGGAAGATTCTTATATGGCATGAAAAAACTTTATGATTTTGAACTGATCCATCTGGCAGGCGGCACAAAAGACAATGCGATCACCCGGGAGTGTACGGCACAGATATTGGTTGACGGTGAAAACATATCTGATATTCTGGAATATGCGCTGGATACACAGAAAAAGCTTCGTGAGGAATACGCTGGCACAGATGAGGGAATCACCATCCAGGTGGAAAATCAGGGGACAGGAAAGGAAATGGTACTTCATCCAAGCAGCAGAGAGCGGGTTCTTTTCTTCCTGGTGAACACACCATGGGGGATTGCGAAGATGAGCGGAACCATTCCTGGACTTGTGGAAACGTCTTCCAATCTTGGAATCACCGAATTAAAAGAGGATGAATTCCTGGCAGTGAACAGCATCCGAAGCTCTGTGGGAGCTGCGAGAGATGCGCTTTCTGACAGAGTGGAATATCTGACGGAATTTCTGGGTGGTGAATATGTCGTAGAAGGAGCTTATCCGGCGTGGGAATATAGAAAAGATTCTCCTCTTCGTGACCGTATGGTAGATATCTATGAAAAAATGTACGGTAAAAAACCGGAGGTAGTAGCAATCCATGCCGGTCTGGAGTGTGGACTTTTCTATGAAAAAATGGATGGTCTGGACTGCGTTTCTCTGGGGCCGGATATGAAGGACATTCACACCTCTGGAGAGCTTCTCAGTATCGCTTCTACAGAACGTGTATGGAACTACCTCCTGGAAGTTCTGAAAAATCTGAAAGACTGACAAGAAGGCTGCTTCGGCAGCCTCTTTGTATGCCAGGCTTTTTGTTCTGACATATGTTTTTTGAAAAACGCGTTCTGAATACGTCAACGGCTTCATATACTGTATAGGTACGGGAGGTGGGGAATGAAGGCTTACGCAAGAAAGCGTCTTATTCTTTTTTTGTTTCTTCTGCTTTTCTGTGTATCTTTACAGGCACTGATTGAGGAGAGAAGCAGGGTTTCCGTTTTAAAAGAAGATACCTGCTGCCAGGATGACTTTCGCGCTCAGCATCTTACTCCCAAACTATATGAAGAGCTTGAGAGCAGGGCTGAAAATGGCGAAAGCTTTGCAGATCTGCTTACAGTAACCATGCTTTGCAGCGATTTTTTTCCGGATAAAATTTTCGCGGACAGGGAAGCTTTTCTGAAATATAAGCCAAAAGAGTATTCCTTTTTAAAGAAATGCTATGAAGCTGTCTGGGCAGATTTATCCTGCTTTCCCATACCCAGCCGGGATATTTCCTACGAAAATACCTTCGGGGAACCCAGAACTTTTGCCGGAGAGAGACTCCATGAGGGAACGGACTTATTTGGAAAAGAAACAGCCTCCGGATATTATCCCATTCTTTCCATGACAGACGGTTACATAGAAAAAATCGGCTGGCTGCCTCTCGGGGGCTATCGAGTGGGAATCCGTGCACCATCCGGAGGCTATTTTTATTATGCCCATCTCTCGGAATATGAAAAAGATTTTCATATAGGAGAGGAAATTTCTGCCGGAGACATTCTGGGGTATATGGGAAATACCGGATATGGAGCGGAAGGAACTGAAGGGCAGTTTCCGGTTCATCTTCATCTTGGCATCTATATCCGCACCCCGCAGGAAGAGGAACTGAGCGTAAATCCTTACTGGGTTCTGCGTACTATGGAGAAAAAAATAAGAAAGTATACATATTAACGAGAAATTTTTTGAAATCTATGCTATAATGTTAAGAATGTATGAATTGAGGGAGCACCAAAGAGAGAACATGCATGCATGTTCACAGACAGTATCTGTATATTTACAGAGCAAAGACCAATAATATCCATGTTTTATAAGGAGCGAGCAGTATGGAAATACAGTTATGGAGAAGCATCTTATGCCCCTACGAGCTGGCTGTTAAGGAACTGACAGTCAAATTTGAACACATTATCAAGGAACATAGAGAAAATGATTTATACTCTCCCATCGAGCAGGTAAGCGGCCGTGTGAAAAGTGTATCCAGTATTCTGGAAAAAATGCAGCGCAAACATATTCCAATGGAGCGGATGGAAGAAGAAATAGAGGATATCGCCGGAATCCGTATCATATGTCAGTTTGAGGAAGACATTGACACGGTTGCATCCATTATTCAGAACCGGTCGGATATGACCATTAAAAGTGAGAAAAATTATCTGAAACACATTAAGCAGAGTGGTTACCGCAGTTATCACCTGATCATCTATTATACCGTAGATACTTTGAACGGGCCGAAAAAGCTGCAGGCAGAAATTCAGATCCGTACTATGGCAATGAATTTCTGGGCAACCATCGAGCATTCTCTGCAGTATAAATATAAAGGAGATATGCCACCTCATGTGGCAGAGCGTCTGAGCAACGCTGCAGATGCCATTATTTCCCTGGATCATGAGATGTCTTCCGTGAGAAACGAAATTATGGATGCACAGAATTCTTCTCTGATGCAGTCCAATCTTGTAAAAGATATTTTGAATAATATTGAAAATCTCTACCGCGTTTCCAATGAGCGGGAGGTTGTGAAAATACAGGCGGAATTTTTGCGTGTATTCCGTGCAAAGGATCTGCAGCAGCTGGAACGTTTCCACAGGCAGCTTGATATCATTGCAGAGGGTTATCGGGCTCAGGCAGTGTATCACAATCTGAAATAAAACACGAAGAGAGAATCAAAAACCTTATGATAGAAAGAGGTAATACATGCTTAAGGACAAAGAAGCAGTGATTTTTGACCTGGATGGAACCTTGGCGGATTCCATGTGGGTATGGTCACAGATTGATATCGATTTTCTGGGACGTTTTCAACTGGAGGTTCCGAAAGACCTTCAGTACGATCTGGAGGGAATGAGCTTTACGGAGACAGCAGAGTATTTTAAAAAGCGTTTTTCCCTTCCCGTTTCTGTGGACGAGATCAAGCAGATCTGGCAGGAAATGGCCATGGATGCGTACAGTCACGATGTTTTGCTGAAACCCGGAGCCAGGGAATTTGTCCTGTTTCTGAAGGAACAAAATATCCGCATGGCTGTGGCGTCCAGCAATACTTATGAGCTGATCGATGCCGTCCTTCGAAATCATGGTATCCGTGAGTGCTTTGACAGGATCATTACTTCCTGTCAGGTGAAAAAGGGGAAGCCTGCACCGGATGTCTATCTGGAGGCGGCGAGAAGCCTTAACGTCCCGCCTTCACGCTGCCTTGTGTTCGAGGATATCATTCCCGGTATCCAGGCGGGAAAAAATGCAGGGATGACGGTCTGTGCAGTGGAGGACGAGTACAGTCGTCCGCATAATAAAGAGAAAAAGGAATGTGCCGACTATTTTATCACTTCGTATCAGCAGGTGATGGACGGCACCTATGAGGAATAACAGATGCAGGATTTTTTACCGGTAACAATGGAAGAGATGCGGGAGAGAGGATGGGAGCAGGTGGACTTTGTCTATGTGACCGGGGATGCCTATGTGGACCATTCTTCTTTTGGTGCCGCCATTATCGGAAGACTTCTGGAAAGCCGGGGGTACCGTGTGGGAATGATTCCACAGCCGGACTGGAGATGTCGTGAAAGTGTGTGTGTATTTGGAGAACCGCGTCTTGGCTTTCTGGTGACGGCAGGCAATATGGATTCCATGGTGAATCACTACACGGTTTCCAAAAAACACCGGCAGAAGGATTCCTATTCTCCAGGTGGTGAAATGGGCCTTCGTCCTGACCGTGCGGTCGTGGTGTACAGCAATCTCATCCGCCAGACCTATAAAAAGACACCTATTATTCTGGGGGGAATTGAGGCGAGCCTTCGAAGGCTTGCCCACTATGATTACTGGGACAACCGGGTAAAGCACAGCGTGCTTCTGGATTCCGGCGCGGATCTCATTTCCTATGGAATGGGAGAGCATTCCATACTGGAGATTGCCGAAGCTCTGGATAACGGAATTCCCGTAAGCGAGATTACCTATGTGGCCGGTACGGTCTATAAAAGCAAAGATTTATCCAGAACCTATGAACCCATCGTTCTTCCTTCTTTTGAAGAGACAGAGTCAGATAAAGAGACTTATGCGAAAAGCTTTGGCATCCAGTACCGAAACACAGACCCTTTTACTGCGAAAACTCTTGCAGAGTCCTACGGGACAAAGGGATATGTGATACAGAATCCTCCGGCTATGCCGCTTTCCCAGGAGGAGATGGACGATATTTATAATCTGCCATATACGGGCCGGTATCACCCCATGTATGAAAAGGCAGGCGGAATCCCGGCACTGGAAGAGGTGAAATTCAGCCTCACCAGCAACCGCGGCTGCTTTGGCGGCTGCAGCTTTTGTGCCCTGACCTTTCACCAGGGTCGGATTCTTCAGACCAGAAGCCACGATTCTATCGTGGCGGAGGCCGAAAGGATGACCCATGATCCGGATTTTAAGGGATATATCCACGATGTGGGAGGTCCTACTGCAGATTTCAGACGGCCATCCTGCGACAAACAGCTTACAAAAGGTGTCTGCCAGAACCGTCAGTGCCTGTTTCCCACACCGTGTAAAAACCTGGCGGCAGATCACAGGGATTATGTCAGCCTTCTTCGAAAGCTTCGCAGCATTCCGAAAGTCAAAAAGGTCTTTATCCGTTCCGGTGTCCGTTTTGACTATGTGCTGGCTGACCCGGATAAAACGTTTCTGCATGAGCTGGTAAAGTATCATGTCAGCGGACAGCTCCGCGTGGCTCCCGAACACGTATCCGATGCGGTGCTGAAATATATGGGAAAGCCGCCTCACGCGGTTTATGAACAATTTCTGAAGGAATTTGACAGGGCAAATCAAAAAACAGGAATGCAGCAATACGCGATTCCGTATTTCATGTCCTCCCATCCGGGATGTACCATGAAGGAAGCGGTAAAGCTTGCGGAATATGTACGGGACCTGGGCTTTACGCCGGAACAGGTGCAGGATTTTTATCCAACACCGTCCACCCTTTCCACCTGTATGTATTATACCGGGATTCATCCTCTGACAGGAGAAAAGGTGTATGTCCCGAAAAATCCCCATGAAAAGGCGATTCAGAGAGCTCTGATGCAGTATAAAAATCCGGCAAACCGGGAACTGGTGCTGGAGGGCTTAAAGCTTGCCGGGCGGATGGATCTGGTGGGATACGGAGAGAAATGCCTGTTGCGTCCCGAACGGAAAAAGAAGGAGGCCGGAAGTGCCCCCGAAAAACCGGCAAAAAAGAAAACCATACGAAATATACACACTCAAAAGAAGAAAAAACAGGAGCGTTTTCATGAGCAAAACCCAAAAGAAAAAAGGCAGAAAAAATAAGACAGAAAAAGGCGATTTCGGTTATTTTAAAAGTGAAAAAAAACGGCGCATCCTTATCACCGCAGTTTTACTGGGAGTTCCCCTTTTTATTTTCTTTACCATGTGGGCGTACAATGGTACCAGAAATACAGTCTGGACAGTCATTGCCGTGGTTGGATGCCTGCCGGGCTGCAAGTCCATTGTGAGCCTGATCATGATCCTGATGCGAAAGCCCATGGATGAGGGGCTTTACCGGCAGATTCACGCCCATCAGGGAGACCTGGTGATGGCATATGAAATGTATATGACCTTTTATGAGAAAAGTGCATACATTGACGCCGTCGCATTCTGTGGAAATACGGTTGTGGGATACTCAAGCGACCCAAAGATCGACGCGAATTTTATGGCTGCCGAAGCACAGAAGCTGGTGAGAAAAAACGGTTACAAGATTGATTTTAAGCTGGTAAAGGATCTCGACGTTTTTCTGGAACGTCTGGATTCCATGAATGAACATAAGGATTCCCTGGAGAGCGGCATTAAATTCACGCCTGACGAACGGTATCCCGGATACACCAGAGACGATATGGTAAAGCATACCATGCTGAATCTTTGCATCTAGGAGCGGCCATGAAGGAATTTATCATCGGATCAAATGAGGCAGGCCAGCGCTTTGACAAATATCTGGCCAAGCTTTTAAAAGAAGCGCCGAAAAGCTTTTTCTACAAAATGATGCGGAAAAAGAACATTACACTGAATGGGAAAAAGGCCGCAGGCGGTGAAAAGCTTGTGGAAGGAGACAAGGTAAAGCTTTTCCTGAGCGATGAGACGTTCGAAAAGTTTGCAGGAGATGCTTCCACCCCGGTGGCAAGGGCAGAAGGAAAGCTTGATATCCTCTATGAGGATGAAGATATTCTTTTTATCAACAAACCGGCAGGGATGCTTTCCCAGCCGGATAACAGCCGTTCCCCCTCTCTGGTGGAATACGTGACCGGATACCTGTTAAAGGGACAGGCGATCACGGAGGAATCTCTGAAAACCTTCCACCCATCGGTGTGCAACCGGCTTGACCGCAATACCAGCGGCATCGTGGCAGCGGGAAAAAGCCTTATGGGACTTCAGGAGCTTTCCAGGCTTTTCCATGACAGGACACTGCATAAATTTTACCTCTGTCTCGCAGACGGAGTGATACAAAAAGAAAAATATATCAAAGGATATTTGCATAAAGACGAAAAATGTAATAAAGTAGTAGTACAGGAAACAAAGCAGACAGATGCGCTTCCGATTGAGACAAAATACCGTCCTCTCTGCAATAACGGGAAGGCGACCCTTCTGGAGGTAGAACTGATCACCGGACGGCCTCATCAGATTCGGGCGCATCTGGCAAGTATCGGACACCCGATCGTGGGAGACCGCAAGTACGGGGATGCCAGGTGCAATGCGTATTATATGGAAAAATACCATTTGCAGCACCAGCTTCTCCATGCGTATCGTCTGGTGATACCCGACATTTCCGGCAGCCTTGCCTATCTGTCCGGAAGAACGTTTCTGGCACCGCTTCCCGGACTTTTTCAAAATATCCTGCACAAGGAACATTTAGAGGAGAAAAAACATTATGAAAATCTGGCATGAAATTTGGGAGTATATAAAAATGATCGTCATTGTGGTGGTCGTGGTTCTGATCATCAACAATGTGGTTCTGATCAATGCAAGGATTCCATCCGCATCCATGGAAAAAACCATTATGACCGGTGACCGTATTTTCGGATTCCGCCTCTCCTACGGCGTGAACCTGGATCTCTTTGGCCACCAGATTTCCAAAAAGGTAAAGGATCCGGAACGATTTGATATCGTGATTTTCAAATATCCCGATGACGAAAGCCAGCTTTTCATCAAGCGTGTCATCGGACTTCCGGGAGAGACTGTGGAGATCATTGACGGAAAGGTTTATATCGATGGTTCTGAGACGCCTCTGGATGACTCCTTTATCCCTGAGACTATGAGGGGCAGCTTCGGACCTTATGAAGTGCCTGAGGACTGTTATTTTATGCTGGGGGATAACCGGAACAATTCCAAGGACTCCCGTTACTGGGAAAACACCTTTGTGCGTTTTGACCAGATCGTGGGAAAAGCAATCGTACGATACTATCCTTCCATCAAACTGTTGAACTAGAGGAGTATAGAAAAACATGGCAACCTGGAACAGCAGAGGCCTTCGGGGGTCTACCCTGGAGGACCTGGTCAACAGGACGAATGAACAGTACCGGGAAAAGGGGCTGGCTCTGATACAGAAGATTCCAACCCCCATCACCCCGGTACGTATGGATAAAGAAAGCCGTCACATTACGCTGGCCTATTTTGACCAGAGGAGTACAGTTGATTATATTGGGGCAGTACAGGGAATCCCTGTCTGCTTTGATGCAAAGGAATGCAGCGCCGAGACGTTCCCATTAGCCAACATACACCCCCATCAGGTGGCATTTATGAAGGATTTTGAGAAACAGAACGGTGTGGCATTTTTTCTTATTTTTTTCAGCCATCGCGATCTGTTTTATTATCTTCCCCTTCGGGAGCTTCTTGGTTTCTGGAAGCGCATGGAGGACGGCGGACGCAAAAGCTTTCGTCTGGAGGAACTGGATCCGTCTTTTATTCTGCCTAAAAAAAGCGGGTTTCTGATTCCTTATCTGGAAGGCCTGCAGAAGGATCTGAAATTGCGGGATTGACATTTCCATACAATTCCACTATAATCGTATGTGTTTGTGACTACAGTATGCTAACACGGTAGCATACTAAAGCATATGAATTTTGTATTACATTTGGAGGAAAAAACATGCAGCGAATTTTTCATACGCCGGAAGGTGTAAGAGATATTTACAATGGTGAATGCAGCCAGAAAAGGGCACTCCAGGAAAAGCTTCATCATGTGTTCCATCAGTATGGCTATCAGGATATAGAAACCCCTACTTTTGAGTTTTTTGAGGTATTCAGCAGGGAAGTGGGTACCATCCCATCCCGGGAACTGTATAAATTTTTTGATCGTGAGGGAAACACCCTGGTTCTGCGTCCGGATTTTACGCCGTCTGTTTCCCGGGCATGCGCTACTTATTTTTCGCCGGAAAGCGAAGTGGTAAGTCTTTGCTATACCGGAAATACCTTTATCAATAATTCCAGCTTCCGCGGCAGATTAAAGGAATCCACCCAGATGGGCGTGGAGCGTATCGGAGATAATTCTCCTGAGGCGGATGCAGAAATCCTTGCCATGACGGTAGAATGTCTTCTGGCGGCAGGACTTAAGGATTTCCAGGTAAGCGTAGGCCAGGTGGATTATTTCAAATCGATTCTCGCCCAGGCCGGAATGAACGAAGAGGCACAGGAGGAGCTTCGTGCCCTGATCTCTCAGAAAAACTATTTCGGTGTAGAGGAACTTGTGCAGGGACAGAATCTGGATCCGTCTGTGGCACAGGTATTTTCACAGCTTCCTCAGATGTTTGGTTCTGCAGAGGTTCTGGAAAAGGCCAGAGCGCTTACGGATAATGAGAATGCTCTTGCCGCAGTAGCCCGTCTGGAGGAGATCTATGAGATTCTGAAAGTTTACGGATATGAGAAATATGTGACCTTTGATTTTGCCATGCTGAGCAAATATCATTATTATACCGGTATTATTTTCCAGGCATATACATACGGGACAGGCGAACCTCTCGTAAAAGGAGGACGTTACAATGAGCTGATGAAGCATTTCGGAAAGCCAGCTGCCTCCATTGGATTTGCCATAGTAGTGGACAATCTGCTTCTGGCATTATCCAGGCAGAAAATCGATGTTCCGGCTAAGGACGATGTCATGATTCTTACTTATAAGAAAGAAAACCGTGCACAGGCAGTTGCACAGGCCCAGAAGCTTCGTGCAGAAGGAAAAAGTGTGGCCCTGCGGCTGGAAAAGGAGGATGCCTGAATATGAGATACCTGACATTTGCCCTGACAAAGGGGAGACTTGCATCTAAAACAATGGAAATGTTCGAAAAGATCGGCATCACCTGTGAAGAGATGCGGGATAAGGATTCACGGAAGCTGATTTTTGTAAACGAAGAGCTTAAACTCCGGTTTTTCCTGGCAAAGGGTCCGGATGTGCCTACTTATGTGGAATACGGTGCCGCAGACATTGGAATTGTCGGAAAGGATACGATCCTTGAGGAAGGCAGAAAGCTTTATGAGGTTATGGATCTTGGCTTTGGTGCCTGCAGGATGTGTGTCTGCGGACCGGAGAGTGCCAGAAAGGTACTGGAGTCCAATCAGCTTATCCGCGTTGCAACCAAATATCCCAATATTGCAAAGGATTATTTTTATAATAAAAAGCATCAGACCGTGGAGATCATCAAACTGAACGGCTCCATCGAGCTCGCGCCTATTGTAGGCCTTTCCGAAGTCATTGTCGATATTGTGGAGACGGGAAGTACTCTTCGCGAAAACGGCCTGACCGTTCTGGAGGAGGTATGCCCTCTGTCCGCACGTATGGTGGTGAACCAGGTCAGCATGAAAATGGAAAATGAAAGAATCCGAAAACTTATTGATGATTTGCGGAAAGTGTTATAAAATAGGACAAACACAAAAAGAATTGCAAAATATGGAAGGACGTTAGAGAATCAATGCGTACAGTGACATTAACGAAAGAATCCACCAGGGATATTCTGGAAACACTGCTGAAACGAAGCCCGAACAACTATGGTAAGTTCGAGGATGCAGTTACGGATATCCTGGCTAATGTAAAGGAAAAAGGGGATGAAGCCCTTTTTAGCTATACCAGAGAATTTGATAAAGTAGAAATCTCGAAAGAGACAATCCGGGTTACAGATGAGGAAGTAAAAGAAGCTTACGAACAAGTTGACCCTTCCCTGATCCAGGTTATCCGAAAAGCCCTTGTAAATATCAGAAGCTACCATGAAAAACAGCGCCAGAACAGCTGGTTTAACTCTACAGAGGCCGGAACCATGCTGGGGCAGAAGATAACGCCGTTAAACCGTGTAGGCGTTTATGTGCCGGGTGGAAAAGCAGTTTATCCCTCTTCCGTTCTGATGAACATTGTGCCTGCCAAAGTGGCAGGGGTGCCCCATATCGTGATGACGACTCCTCCAGGTAAGGATGGAAAGGTGAATCCATCTACCCTCGTTGCCGCAAAAGAAGCAGGTGCGGACGAAATCTATAAAGTCGGCGGCGCTCAGGCAATCGGAGCACTTGCCTATGGAACAGAGAGTATCCCGAAGGTTGATAAGATCGTGGGCCCGGGAAATATTTTTGTGGCTCTTGCCAAGAAAGCTGTATATGGCCATGTAAGCATCGATTCCATTGCAGGACCAAGTGAGATCCTGGTTCTGGCAGATGAGACGGCAAATGCGCATTATGTGGCTGCAGACCTTCTTTCCCAGGCGGAGCACGATGAGATGGCATCTGCTATTCTGATCACCACCAGCCGTACCCTGGCCAAAGAAGTGGAGAAGGAAATCGAGGGATACCTGCAGGTTCTCTCCAGAAGAGAGATCATTGAGAAATCTCTGGAAAATTTCGGATACATCCTGATTGCGGAAAATATGGACGAAGCCATTGAGGCCGCTGACGAAATTGCATCCGAGCATATGGAGATCGTCACAAAGAATCCTTTTGAAGTCATGATGAAAGTAAAAAATGCCGGTGCTATTTTTATCGGAGAATACAGCTCTGAGCCGCTGGGCGATTATTTTGCAGGTCCCAACCACGTTCTTCCTACCAACGGAACCGCAAAATTTTTCTCAGCACTTTCTGTGGATGATTTCGTAAAGAAATCCAGCATTGTTTATTACTCAAGGGAAGCTTTGAAGGATATCCATAAAGACATTATCCAGTTTGCGACCTCAGAACAGCTTACGGCCCATGCCAATTCCATTGCGGTCCGTTTTGAAGAAGAAGACAAAGAAGAGAAGTAGGAGGACTTATGGCGAGAGAGGCATCGGTGGAGAGAAACACCAAAGAAACAGAGATTAAGCTGAAACTGAATCTGGACGGTACCGGATATTCGGATATTGAGACAGGAGTCGGATATTTTGACCATATGCTGGATGGTTTTACCCGCCATGGCCTTTTTGACCTGTGCGTACGTGTTCATGGAGATCTGAATGTGGACGACCACCACACCATAGAGGATACGGGAATTGTTCTTGGCACTGCCATTAAGGAAGCCATCGGAGATAAGAAAGGCATCCGCCGTTTTGGAAGCTGTATCCTCCCCATGGATGAAACACTGGTGCTGTGTGCCATTGATCTGTCCGGGAGGCCTTATTTTTCCTGGGATGCAGACTTTACATCAGATAGGATCGGGGATATGGCATCCGAAATGGTAAAAGAGTTTTTCTATGCCATTTCCTATACGTCCGGGATGAATCTGCATATCAAGGTCCTTACCCCGGGAAATAATCATCATATGGCGGAGGCCATGTTTAAGAGCTTTGCAAAGGCTCTGGATATGGCAGTTTCCTTTGACCCCAGGATTACAGATGTGCTTTCTACAAAAGGCAGCTTATAAAAAGGAGAACAATGAGCATGAACAATAAATTAATGATACCCTGTCTTTATCTTCAGTCTGAAAAGGCAGTGACCGGATTCGGTCAGCGAAATCTTTTCGGTGACGGAGATGTGGAGTCTCTCACAAAATTTTACAGCGACAATGGCGCAGATGAGCTTCTGGTGTTTGACTTTTCTTCCGGAGATGAGGAGCATGAAAAAGCCATCGGCAGGATCAAAGATATCTGTAATGCAGCGGAAATCCCGGTCATAGCTGCCGGTAATATCCGCCGTATGGAAGATGTGAAAAAGCTGATCTATGCAGGCTGTGCCAGAACGGTACTGAATTTTTCCAAGCAGAGCAACATTGACCTTCTGGAGGAAGTTTCCAAGCGTTTCGGAAAAGAAAAGATGATGGTGAGCATTTCCGCTGTGGAAGAATTTACCTCCAACCAGGAGCTGATCGAAGCCTATGCATGCGGTGTGCTGGCTCTGGATACAGTACAGGATTCCATCGCACAGATTTCTTCCATTCCGGTGATTCTTCATACAGATGAAGGCCGTCAGGAACCCCTGATTTCTCTCCTTGAAAGTCCTTCTGTAGGAGGCTTAAGCGGTGCATTTGTCAGCAGCCGAGAGAGAGATCTTCTTGCATTCAAAGAAAAATGCAAAGGATTCAATATACCGGTAAACACGTTTGAGAGCAGTATCGCATGGTCTGATTTCAAGCTTGATCGTGACGGTCTCATTCCGGTAGTTGTGCAGGATTATAAGACTGATCAGGTGCTGATGGTTGCCTATATGAATGAGGAAGCCTTTAACACTACTCTGAAAAGCGGTAAAATGACCTACTGGAGCCGCAGCCGTCAGGAGCTTTGGACAAAAGGCCTGACTTCCGGTCATATTCAGTATGTAAAATCATTGACTTTGGACTGTGACAACGATACCATTCTGGCAAAGGTTGACCAGATTGGCGCTGCCTGTCATACCGGAAACAGAACCTGTTTCTTTAAGCCTTTGATCAAAAAGGAATACAATGATACGAATCCGCTTCACGTGTTTCAGGATGTGTACGATGTGATCGCAGACCGTAAGGAACATCCAAAGGAAGGCTCCTACACCAACTATCTTTTCGACAAAGGAATTGATAAGATTCTGAAAAAGGTGGGAGAGGAATGTACGGAAATCGTCATTGCAGCCAAAAATCCGGATAAAGAAGAAATCAAATATGAAATTTCCGATTTCCTGTATCATGCAATGGTGCTGATGGTGGAAAAAGGTGTGACCTGGGAGGATATTACCCGGGAGCTCGCAAGACGGTAACATAAGTTGATCAGATCAATCAGAAGCTCGGCCATTTTGTCCGGGCTTTTGAAAAACAAAGGACGTTGTATGAAAAAACAAACGAAAAACAGACTGATAAAGGTTTCCATTGCAGCAGTATTTATCATAGGAATCTACTGCCTGTGGTGCCATCTGCTTTCCGATGATGTAATATGGAAAAATATTTCAGTAAACGGTATTTCCCTTCAGGGGAAGACAAAACAGGAGGCATTGGATGCCCTCCGGGAAAATTTTGAAACTGCCTATCAGAATGCGGAGATGACGGTACGTGTGAATGATGAGGAATATAAAGTGAATATTTTTCCCGTACTGGATGTGGTTTCTGAGGAAATCGTGGAATCCGCCTATTCCCTGGGACATGGAAGCTGGTATACGAGAGGCACGGACCGGATTCATCTAATGAATTCCGGAAATCAGAAAAAGAAAGTCAGCCTGACTCCTTCTGCAAAGCATCCAGAAAAACTGGATGAGGTTCTTTCCGAAGCAGGTCTTGATAATGCCGGTACCGTAGTACAGACCGAATGCAGGATAACGGACACCGCACTTGTGATCACAAAAGGGAAAAGCGGTTTGTCTCCCGACATGGAGAAACTGAAGGATGCCATTCTCAATGCCATCGCAAAAGAGGATTATGAGGCTGTCATCGATTGTCCGCTTATGGAAGACGAGCCCGAAGCTCCGGATTTTGATGCTTTCTATGAAACGGTTTATCAGGAACCCAGGAGTGCACTTCTGGATGAGAAGACACGAGAAATCACACCTTCTGTAACCGGAGTCTCTTTTAATGTAAAAAAGGCGAAAAAGAGGTATGAGGCAGCAAAGGAAGGGGAAAATATCCGTATTGAATTTACCCTGACCCAGCCGGAAATCACAACAGAAGATCTGGAGGCCCTTCCATATCTGGACCTTCTTGGAAGCTATACTACATACGGCGGCGGTACCCGTGAAAGAATTACGAATCTGGAGCTTGCCGTAAAGGGAATCAATGGTGTTGAAGTTCAGCCGGGCGAGGTATTTTCATATAATGAAGCTCTGGGACCGAGAACCGAAGAACGAGGCTATCAGATGGCAACCGTGATTGTAAACGGAGAGCGGGAACCCGGAATCGGAGGCGGTATCTGCCAGATTACCACTACTTTATTTGTGGCAAGTCTTTATGCAGATCTCGATATCGTGGAACGTCACAATCATTCTGCCAGAGTTGACTATGTAGAAGATGGCCTGGATGCAGCAGTGGTATACGGGGGGCAGGATTTCCGCTTCCAGAACAATACCGGATACCCGGTCAAGATTTCAGCGACCTATGCAAACGGTGCCGTTACGGTACAGATTTATGGAACGAAAACAGATAATAACACGGTGAAATTATCGGTGGAAGAGACTGGCCAGAATACCTGTACCACCTACCGGAGTATTTTTGACGAAGCAGGAGAACTGCTGAACAGGGAACAGGTTGCGTACAGTCAGTATAAGCAATAATAATACAGTAAAAAAAGGCGCTGAGAGGAGGAATCAGGATGCGTCGTGTTGAATTTTCCATAGAGGACAATGGGCCAAGTATTGAAATTGGTAAAGAATATGAAGTAGTGGAATATCTGTCCGCCAATTATTTTTATATGATGGAAAATGCTCTGGGAATGAGTCCGCCTGTTCCGCTGAATCAGCGGTTGAAAACACGAAAGGGGAAAGTCGTGGAAAAGAAAAATACAGAACGGTTAAAGCTTGCGGTTCTGGAATTTGACGAATAATGGAAACGGGCTGTCATCTGACAGCCCGCATTTTTTATGCCATTTCCTCCGGAAGAGGATCCCATTCATTCAGACCAAGGTCCTGTTTCTGTTTTGCTTCCTCCATCGTCATGGTAGGAAGGTCCTCCTGCAGATATTCCATAAGCTCGTCTATTCCTTCTCTGGTTACGTTATTTACCAGAAAAATACGTTCACACCCGGCGTCGATCAGCCATTGTCTTACCATAGGAATGTTGGCATAAGGGGAATCTGTCTTTGTAATAATCCCAATCAGAGGGCGAAGGATGAAGGAGCGCAGACTTGCACTAAACAGATTGAACGGTTCATCTGCAGCCTGCACGATTGCCACCACATCTGCTTCAAAGGAAAAGCATGCCAGACCCACGCTGAAGCGCTTGGATTCTGCGTATTCTCCGGGGGAATCGATGGTGTCATCTTTCGTATTGGTATATTGTGTTTTTTCGTAATGAAGTTCCTCGCCCTTCAGTGCCTGTGTCAGGGATGTCTTTCCGGCTTCACTTCTGCCCATCAAAAATATTTTTTTCATTGTTTACCTTACCATTGTATTAACTTTTGTGAATCCTGCAGGTTTTAAAGCCCAGCTCTTCACCGAAAAAACGGACCACCTCTTCCACAGCAGTCTGCACTTCGGATAGTCCGCCGGTGATAATAAGAGAACCACAGAAACGATCCATAAAACTGATCTGGACATCTGCGCTTTTCACAGCAGCATCTGCAGCCACTACCACAGCTTCCCAGGGGGTAAAACGAATCAGGCCAATGGATTCCCCGGTATGGTCTTCTCCTTCATGAACACCGATATGAAGGCCCAGATTCTGATAAATGCACGCCTCAGACGGACTGAGGATATGCGCCAGGCACACTTCCTTTCCCGGAACACGTACACGCGTCATTCGCAGCCTTTTTCCCTTCAGATGTTCATAATCATCATGGAACAGCTTTTCCAGCAGTTCTTCCTTCGTTATTCGCTCCATGGCAGCACTTCCTATCTCTTTGTGATGTTGCAGACAACATATCCCAGGGAGTCCCGGAAATAATCCACGATTTCCGTCATAGCGGACATGACATCCGAAATTTCCCCGGTGATGATCAGTGTTCCTGTAAAACGGTCTGCAAAGCCAAGATACACATTTCCGCTTTTGACTGCAATATCCGATGCGATGACTGCAGATTCCGGAGGAGTCATATTCATGATTCCGATAGCAGATGAACGATAATCCACCTGCGGATTTAATCCAAGCTTCTGATATATGATAGGAGCGGGACCACCCATCACATGTGCAAATGTGATTTCCTTGCCGGCCACGGTTTCCTGTACGATTCTTATCTGTTCTCCATGATCGTTTGCCATTTATCGTTTCCTCGCTTTCAAAAAATAACATTACTTACAGAAAATGATACTATCAGAAAATTTTTATGTCAAGTTGAAATTCAACGATAATTCGGCAAAATAATCCTTTGTTACTTTTCATTGCTATTTCCAGATAGATAAGATAGAATGATAATGTAAAATTTAACAGCAAATAAAATGATACGGGGTATTGTCTGGGTTGAGAAAACATGTAATCATCGGGACTGCCGGTCATGTGGATCACGGAAAAACCTGCCTGATCAAGGCACTGACCGGGATTGACACAGATCGGCTGAAGGAAGAAAAGAGACGGGGAATCACCATAGAGCCTGGCTTTGCCTGGCTTGATTTTCCTGGTGGACAGAGAGTGGGAATCGTGGATGTACCCGGCCATGAAAAATTTATAAAGAATATGCTTGCAGGTGCCGGTGGAATTGACGTTGCCATGCTGGTGATAGCGGCAGATGAGGGAATCATGCCTCAGACTGTGGAACATCTGGATATTCTTTCCATTCTGGGGATTTCAAGAGGCGTTGTGGTCCTCACAAAATCAGATCTGGTGGAACCGGATTTTCTGGAGCTGGTGAAGGAAGATGTAAAAGAACTGGTGAAGGGAACATTTCTGGAAAATGCCCCTGTTGTCCCGGTTTCCGTTTTTGAAAACAAGGGGTTGGACTGTCTTTTGTCCATTTTGAAGGAACTCTGCGATTCTTTTCCGGAAAGAAAGGAATCCACAGGGTTTCGTCTGCCGATTGACCGTGTTTTTACTTTAAAAGGATTCGGGACCATTGTAACTGGAACACTGATGGATGATAAAATGAGAAAAGACCAGGATGCAGTCCTGTATCCTGAAAATGTTCCGGTAAAAATCCGCAGTATCCAGGTTTATTCCATGGATGAAGAAGTTGCCTGGCCGGGACAGCGTGCTGCCGTCAATATTCCGGACAGAAAAAAGGAAGAAATCATCCGGGGCGATGTCCTTGCAGCGAAAGGAAGCCTGTGTCCCACAAGAATGCTGGATGGAAGAGTGGAAATGCTTAAGCACACACAGCGTACGCTGCGCAGCGGAAGCCGTGTCCGCATCTACCTGGGAACCAAAGAGCTTCTGGGAAAAATTGTCCTCATGGATACAGATGAGCTGAATGCCGGTGAGAGCGGGTATGCACAGCTTCGGCTGGAGGAAGAAACAGCTGCACGAAAGGGTGATCGTTTTGTTCTGCGCTTTTATTCTCCACTGGAAACCATAGGCGGCGGAGTGGTACTGGATGCATGTCCGTGTAAGCATAGAAAACATGACAAGAAAGCCTTAGAAGGCTTTCATATAAAGGAAAACGGTACTTTGGAAGAACAGCTTGTGCTTTCTGCCCGAGAACACTGGGGATGTTTTTATACGCTTGAAGAACTGGCAGCAAGGAGCTCCCTGAATCCATCGGGCGTTAAAAATGCTGCGGAAAAGCTGGCGGAAGCGAAAAAACTGGTTCCACTTACCGAACAGATTTATATCCATTGTGACGAAATGGCTTTTTATGAAAAAAATACCTGCCGTTTTCTGGAGGAATATCAGAAGGCTTATCCTCTCCGGGAGGGTATGGCAATAGAAGAGGTACGAAGCCGTCTGAACCTGAAAGAAAACAGCTGCTTTGCAGATGCCATTCTGAACGTGATGAAAAATAAAAAAATCATCAAAGAGCAGAACCGTCTTATCAGCAGTTACCATTTTCATGTGGTCATCAAAGAAGAGGAAGATGCCATGATTCGTGAGATCACAGAATATTACGAGCAGGCCGGTTTTGCACCGCTGACAACAGAGATTTATCTGAAGGAACACCGTTCCTCAAAAAAATTCCTGCCTGTGTTTTACTCGCTTGTGAATAAAAAAATCCTCATACGTCTGGATGATCAGTATTGTATCCACAGTATTTTTTATGAGAAGGCAAAAGAAGCGTTTCGGGAAATGGCCTTAAAGAACTCGGAAGTGGTACTGGGCGAATATCGCGACTATCTGGGATGCTCACGCAAGATTGCCGTAGCACTCCTGGAACATTTTGACAAAAATGGATTTACACAAAAAACGGATGGCGGAAGAATTCTGAAAGTCTCCGTCACCCTTAAATAAATAATGCAATGTCTTTTTCTCTGGCGGACGAGTGTGGGAATCGAACCCACCCAGGACGCGGTTAACGCCCAGCACAGGTTTTGAAGACCAGGAGGTACACCAGTTACCCTTCCACGCCCATAAAGAAATGCCGTGGGGTGTATTATATCACAGGAAAAACTGTTTTTCAATACAGGAGGAAAAAAATGGACAGAGCGATAATGAAACGCGATAATGAAAAATTACATGTTTTTTTAAAATAAGCATTGAATTATTTGCCAAAGTGCACTATAATTAGAAATATCAAATCAAGCTTTTTGGTTAAAATTTATTATACGTGTCTAAGGAGGAAAACAGCATGGTTGAACTGATTGTAGGAAAGAAAGGCAAAGGCAAGACAAAAGTACTTTTAGACAGAGTAAACGGCGCAGTGAAAGAAGCAAACGGCAGTATCGTTTATCTGGACAAGAGTACAAAGCACATGTATGAGCTGAACAATAAAGTACGTCTTATCGACGTTTCCTCTTATCCGATTAAAAATGCGGATGAATTTGTTGGCTTTATCTGCGGCATCATTTCCCAGGATCATGACCTTGAGCAGATTTATCTGGACAGCTTCTTAAAGGTAGCAAAACTCGAGGATGCTGACATCACAAATACACTGGAGCAACTTGATAAGATTGGACAGACCTACAACGTTTCCATCATTATCAGTATTTCCCTTGACAAAGAAGAAATCCCGGAAGCATTCCAGGAGAAAATTGTTGTTGCACTGTAAGGAAAACGGATAGTTTATTTCGAAACTAAGCAGAACATCATAAAGTACATAGGAAAACAGGAAGGGACATGGCAGAAGAGTACATGTCCCTTTTTTACTTGAATTTATTCCTCCCTCAGACGTACCGCACTGGCCGCCTGACGGCGTCTGCTATCGTCCAGGGCCGCGTAATGCTTCTTCGTCGTGTTGACGTCTTTATGCCCCAAAACGTCCGCTACCAGGTAAATATCCCCTGTCTCCTGGTAAAGGGCAGTACCATAGGTGCTGCGGAGCTTATGAGGCGTAATTTTCTTAGTTGTCGTGATCTGCCGGGCATATTTCTTTACCAGATTTTCCACTGCCTGCACGCCGATACGGCGGCGCTGGGTAGAATAGAAGAGTGCATGCTCATGACCTGCCACGGGAGTGATTCCTTTGCGGACCTCCAGATAGTTTTTCAGAGCACGTTCCACCTCTTCCCCAAAATAAACAACCATTTCATTTCCGCCCTTACGGGTGACTTTAATCCCATTATTTTTAAAATCCACGTCCTCCACATCAAGTCCCACACACTCGGAAACACGGATTCCCGTGCCAAGAAGAAGCGTTACAAGGGCAAGGTCTCGTTCCTTTGTTTTCTCATAATAAACGCGTTTCTGACCGGTCAAATCGTCCCCGCAATGCTCAATATAATCCAGGAGCATGGCAACCTCGTCGGCATCCAGCCGGATAATGTTTTTCTGATGGATTTTCGGAACATCTACCAAAACAGTAGGATTTGTGTGAATCATTTCCCTTTTATAATAATAAGCGTAAAAGCTCCGAAGGGAACACATTTTTCGCTTAACGCCGCGTTCCCCGTTTGTTTCCATTTTGTCTGCGGAGCCACTCGTATAAACCTTCAGATATTCTTCGTATTCCTCAATATCCAGAGCCTTGATCTGATCGAGTACATCCACAGTAAAGTCTGTCATGGACATACCACGAAATGCAGGATTTTCCTCCAGGAGAAACTGGAAAAAGATCCGGATGTCATAGGCATAGGAAATTCGGGTCTTTGTTGTAGTCGTTGCATCAATGGCTCTGAAATAATCTCTGCAAAACGGCGGCAAAGTTTTGAGAACTTCCCGAAGCTTTAAAGTATTCTGTATATCTGTCTGTTCATGATAAGTGACTTTGTTTTCCATAGTTTTGGCCCTCCATTGGATTTATTCTAGCACATCCCTGTTTATCTCGCAACATCTATTTGAAAAACTCGGGTTTGTCGTATAGATATATAAGGCAGGAAAAAGCCGGGAATCACTGTCCCGGTTTCCTTCTACATAATAGCTTCATCCAGAATGACGGTAAACGGTCCGTCATTTTCCAGAGATACCTTCATATCCGCACCAAACGAACCATGTTCCACCTTCGGCACAGATTTCCTGGCTTCCGCAATCATATACTCATACAATTCATTTGCCTTGTCCGGACTTCCGGCCTCGATAAAGCTCGGACGGTTTCCTTTTTTACAGTTCGCATACAGGGTAAACTGGGAAACCATAAGAAGCTCTCCATTTACGTCTGACAAAGAAAGATTTGTTTTTCCGGCTTCATCCTCAAAAATACGAAGACCAAGAAGTTTTTTCAGATATTTGTCTGCGATCTCTCTGGTGTCATTCTGACCTACTCCCACAAACACGAGAAGGCCTTTTCCAATACTTCCGATTGTCTCGCCGTCTACCTTTACCTCGGCATGATTCACGCGCTGTATTAAAAGCTTCATAATTCTCTATTTCTCCTTTGTCTTTTTCTCCTGAATCTTCTTCTGTAATGTCTGCCACACCTGCCTGCATTTTGCAGAAACCACACTCCAGGCCTTTTTCAGGAAATCCCAAATGATATTCAGAATTTTCTGCAGGGTCTTCCAGATGGTTACACATAACTCCAGCATGGCAGTACGCCGCTGCTCTCCCTCTCTTTTACGTGGAGACTCCTCCTCATGCAGCATCAGAGGCTCCTTTGTATCCGTATCCAGACAGTCAATATTCATGTAATCCGCTTCGTTTTCCGGCATTTTCCTGCGAATCAGGACAGAACGGATAAGCTTTTGGGCAGCTGCGTAAAAGACTGCAAACACAGGAACACCGATAAGCATACCCGGAATTCCGAACAGACCGCCGCCCACCAAAATTGCCACAATTACCATAAAGCTTGAAAGACCTGTAGAATCTCCCAGAATCTTCGGTCCCAGGATATTTCCGTCAAATTGCTGCAGGGCCAGTATAAAAATGGCAAAATACAGGCTTTTAATCGGATCAGCCAGCAAAATCAGGAAGATACAGGGGATTGCCCCCAGATAAGGTCCAAAAAACGGAATGATGTTCGTGACACCAATGATCACACTGACCAGCAGTGCGTAAGGCATATCCATAATGGTGGTGCCAATGTAACAAAGCACTCCGATAATCGCAGAATCCAGAATCTTTCCGCTGATAAAGCCAATGAAGGTCTGGCTTGTAAAACGCATGCTGTGAATGATAAAGTTTGCATGTCTGGTAGGAAAAAATGCATATGCCAGCATTTTTCCTTTTGCAATAAAGCTCTCTTTATCTGCCATGAGATACAGGGAAACAATTGCACCTATGATAAAGTTTTTCAAAAATGTAATGACATCAAACACTCCTGCAGAGATGTTTTTCAGCATGGACTGCATCTGAGGAAGCAGCGTTTTGGTCAGGTAATCCTGCAGCTTTAAGGTGTACTCTTCCACCATATCAACAGCATTTTCATTCAGATCCCATCCTTTTTCAATAAAGGTCTGCAGCCAGTCCTGTACCACATTCACGTAATGGGGAAAGCTGTAAATCAGGTTCATGATGCTTCGGATCAGCTGCGGAATGATCATCATGATCAATGCGTAGATGATCGCAATAAGGAAGCACATGGATACGAGAACGCAAATCCATCGAACTACTCTTTTTCCTCTTTTCTCCAGTGAAATATTACGTTTTTTCAAGATCGGATAGATCACCTTTTTTTCCAGGAAATTCAATACCGGGCTGAGCAAAAAAGCAATTGCGATGCCGTAAATGATAGGTGCCATAATACTCAGAAATGATTTGATTCCTGCCAGAAGGGTCTTCATATGGAAGATGCCGTAATAAAAAAGCATGCTGGCGGCGATGACCAGAAAAGCAGTCACACCAAGACGCAGGTAACGATTGTCCCAACGAAATTTCATATTCTGTTTTTGTCCCTCCATAATTTTGTAAAGTGTTTTTATTATATCATACTTTCGGAACATTGTCTTAACAGTTTCTCATTTTTTTGTATACATTTTCCCGCTTTTGTTGCGGGAAACACAAAAAAAAGCTATAATGACAAAAGAACAACAGAAGAAAGGAAAAATTATGACTTTACAGCAGGTTTTAAGTGTAACGCGAAAGGCGGTAGATGAATTTCAGATGATACAGGACGGGGATAAGATTGCCGTGGGCATTTCAGGTGGAAAAGACAGTCTGACGCTGCTCTATGCCCTTCATGGCCTCTCGCGCTTTTATCCGCATCCTTTTACCATAGAGGCGGTAACAGTCGATCTGGGTCTGGGGGCTTCCATGGAACCGATCCAGAAGCTCTGCGATGAGCTGGGAGTCCGCTACACGCCCATTCCCACGGAAATATATAAGATCATTTTTGAGGATCGTAAGGAAAGCAATCCCTGTTCTCTGTGTGCAAAAATGAGAAAGGGTGCCCTGAACGAGGTGGCAAAGAAATTAGGGTGTAATAAAGTGGCTTATGCCCATCATAAGGATGATGTGGTGGAGACTATGCTGATGTCCCTGATCTATGAAGGGCGGTTCCATACCTTTTCTCCGGTCACCTACTGGGATCGTATGGATCTGACGCTCATACGTCCGCTGATTTTTATGAACGAAGCGGATGTCATTGGATTTCAGCACAAATATCAGCTTCCGGTTGTGAAAAACCGTTGTCCCGCTGACGGAAGGACGAAAAGGGAATATATTAAGAACCTGCTTCGTACCCTCAATCAGGAAAATCCCGGTGTCAAGGAACGGATGTTTGCCGCTATCCTGAGTGGAAATCTGAAGGGCTGGACTCACGAAGAGATGAAACAGACTGAAAAAATATAAAAGAAAAAACGCAAAAACAGCCACCCGGAACTGCCTCATAAATGCGGCAGGCCCACCCGGGTGGCCGATTCATTTCTATCACTTTTTCAGTTCATCAAAAATCTGGATGGTGTTGATAATCGCTTTCGCAGCACCTTCGATCCCTAATTTGCTGCTGTCTAAACACAGGCTGTACCCTGCGGCAGAACCCCATTTTTTATTGGTGTAATAGTTGTAATAGCTTGCACGGCTTTTATCTGTCTTATTGATCATATCTTTTGCTTCTTTTGGAGATTTGCCATATTTGGAAGAAATACGATTGATTCTCCAGTCCAGATCTGCATGGACAAACACGCTGAAGCAATCCTTATTGTCTGAAAGAGCATAGTCCGCACACCGGCCGACCATAACACATGGTCCTTCAGATGCCAGCTTTTTAATCGCGTCAAACTGAGCAAGAAATACCTTGTGGTTTATAGGCATATCCGTAAAACCCGCAGAGGAATATCCAAAAGAATATGTGTCCATCACCAGTGAATAAAGGAAACTGTTGGTAGGTTTTTCATCATGATTCTCAAACAACTCCTTACAGATGCCGCTGTCATTTGCCGCATGCTCCAAAAGTTCTTTGTCATAGCATTTAATGCCGAAATATTTTGCCACTTCCTGGCCGATCTGTCTGCCTGCACTGCCATATTCACGTCCGATGGTGATAACTGAAGTTGTACTGTTATTCATATGTGCCACTCCCTTCTGCAAAAATCCTTTGTGAATTTATTATACAATATTTTTTGCAAAAATGCCAACTATTTTCTTAATTTTTCCAACAAATTTGTGAAATATTCCGGTAAAGGTGCGGTAAACTCCAGGTATTCTCCTGTTCGTGGATGCACAAAGCCCAGTACCATGGCATGAAGCGCCTGCCCCTGCAGGTGGTAAGGATTTTTACCCGAGCCGTAAACCTCATCCCCCAGAAGCGGGTGCCCGATGCTGGTCATATGCACGCGGATCTGATGGGTCCTCCCTGTTTCCAGCCTGCATTCAATGTAGGTTGCGTTCCCGAAACGCTCCAGAACCTTATAATGGGTTATAGCTTCCTTCCCGTTCTTATAGTTAATGGCCATCTTTTTACGGTCAACAGGATGGCGGCCGATCGGCCCTTCCACCGTCCCCTCGTCATCCTTCAGATTCCCTGAAACAATGGCACGATATCGCCTTTTAATGGAGTGTTCTTTTAGCTGTTCTGCGAGATCACGGTGTGCCACATCATTTTTGCAGATCAGAAGTGCTCCCGTGGTATCTTTATCGATCCGGTGAACAATACCCGGTCGCATTACCCCGTTTATGCCGGAGAGATTTCCCTGACAATGAAATAAAATGGCATTCACCAGTGTCCCGCTGGTGTGGCCGGCACTTGGATGAACCACCATTCCTTTGGGCTTATTAACCACCATGACATCCTCATCTTCATAGAGAATGTCCAGCGGAATATCCTCCGGCAGGATATCCGGTTCGCTTAAATCAGGCAGGGAAATCCGGATCTCATCCCCTGCCTGAACTTTATAATTTGCTTTCACTTCTCTTCCGTTTACAGTGATTCCCTGCTCTTTCAGAAGCTTCTGCAGGTAGGAACGGGAAAGTTCCGCATTTTTTTCTGACAAATACCGGTCAATCCGGATACCGTTTTCGGATCCGTCAACCGAAAATTCCAATATTTCCATAAATGTTTATCCTTCCATTGGGAATGTTGTTCCACAGGGAATGCCGGCATTCCTTTTTGACGAATCACTTTATGATCGTTTTCCTGGCTTTAAAAACGCAAAATCATCATCATCCTTATAATAAAAACACACAAGCAGCAAAAGCAGAATTCCGCCGCATACAACATAGACATCTGCCAGGTTGAAAACCGGAAAATCTATCAGGGAAACATAAATAAAATCCACTACATATCCTCTGAAAATACGGTCAATAAAATTCCCCAGGGCTCCTGACACCAGAACGTAAAGCACTGCTGTCAAAGGTGCATAATATCTGTTTTTGGGTATTTTAATCCATGCATAGAGAAAGGCGCAGAAAAATACCAGACACATGATCACAAAGAACGGAATTTTTCCCTGAAAAAGCCCAAAGGCCATGCCTCGATTCTCCAGATAGAAAAGCTCCAGAACATTCGGAATCAGAACGATGGATGCCTGGCTCTTCAGCCTGCGGATGGCAAGCAGCTTGGTAAGCTGATCCGCAAGAGTCAGACCAAAAACAGTAAAAACGCCGGCGACACCCCAACGAAAACCATGACCGGATTTTTTTTCTGATTTCCATGCTATTTCCTGTCTGCTCATGCACAGATCTCCGTGATACCGATCAGAAGCTCCTCATCCGTGACAGTACGGTCGATAAAGCTTTTTCCGATGCCGTCCATCAGGATAAATTTAATGTGACCCTGCTCCATTTTCTTGTCTTTTTTGGTGGCAGCGAGGACTTCTTCCGGATTCAGTCCTTCCACCGATAAAGGAAGTGAGTAAGACTGGCATCCCTTACGGATTTCCTCATATTCTTCCGGGGTCAGAAGTCCCCGCTCCGTGGAAATACGCGCAGCAGCAATCAATCCTGCTCCAACACACTGTCCGTGAAGCATTCTGAAATCCATAAGCTTTTCAACTGCGTGTCCTATGGTATGTCCAAGATTTAAAAGCGCACGCTCCCCCTGCTCCTTTGGATCACGCTCCACAACACCGGCTTTGATGGCACAGCACCGACGAATCATGGCAGAAAGCATTCCCATGTCCATTGCCTGTATAACCTTCTGATTGGTGCATACAAAGCGGAAGAAATCAGCGTCGCATATTAATCCGGTTTTGAGGATTTCGCCCATTCCACAGGCAAATTCAAGCTCAGGAAGGGTCTTCAGTGTCGCCATGTTCATGTAAACGAGTCTGGGCTGGTGAAAAGCGCCCACCATATTTTTGTACTGTTGAAAATCCACGCCTGTTTTTCCGCCTACACTGCTGTCTACCTGTGCCAGCAAAGTAGTGGGTACCTGAATAAAATCAATACCGCGCATATACGTCGCGGCCGCAAATCCGGTCAGGTCACCTACAACCCCGCCGCCCAGTGCTACCAGGAGATCCTTTCGATTCATCTCATGCTCTACCAGTGTCTGATAGAGATCTCCAACGGTATCCAGATTTTTGCTGGGTTCACCCGCCGGAAAGGTAAACATAATAATATTATCGGAAACTTCCGAGAGAGCATACTGAACTGCCTGCGCATAAAGCGGTCCCACATGCGTATCTGTCACTATGCAAAGCTTTCGACCTTCAAATCCCTCATCCCTTACTGCCTGTGCCAGACAGGAAAAATCTTCTTCAAAATAAATAGGGTAATGAAAATCTCCTTCTCGTTTTACCATTAGTTTTTCTTCTGCCATTACTCATTCCTCCAAATTCAGATATACCGAAGCAGACGGACGCTGTATCGTCCTTTTTTTGTCTGCCGTGAAATGCCATCGTAAAGAAAGCGTCCCTTGCCGCGTACGGAAATGATGTCTCCTTCTTTTGGCTCGTAGCCATTGGAGGTGACCAGCCTGCCGTTTACAAACACCAGGCCGCCTTCTATAAAGGAAACCATACTGCTTCTGGAAGTATTAAATGCCAGTGCGATCATAGAATCCAGACGCACCGAAGCGCAGGTTCCGTTTATCTCCTGATAATGCGGTGTGGGAAGCTCTCCATGCCCCTCTGCTTTTGATACAAGAACTGTGGTATGACGGACACGGCACAGATTTTCCAGGAAAAAACCTGTCATCTTACGCAGACAGAATACCCAGGCCGCCTTTTCCTGAACAAGGATGTCTCCAACAACGCTTCTTTCTACCCCTAGATTCAAAATTGCGCCTAAATAATCGCGATGGGTCAGTTCCTCAGAAAATTTAATCGCCTTTGGCTCGATTTTCAGACAGTCAATGGGGTATTCCCAGGGAAACATAAGAGCATCAGGATGAAAAGCTACCATCTGACGCTCCGCATTCTCATAGCCTCCGAAAAATTCCGCGATCACGCCCAAATCGTGAAAATTCATGCTATTTACCATATTTTGTTCATTTAAATTAAGAAAATCCGAAAAAGTGACAATGTCCCTTTGATAGGACATGTCAGCCAGTTCCCGGATTCTCTTTCGTAAAAAATCATCTTTTTCCATGTGGATCAGTATCCGGCCCTCACAGAGGGTGCGGAGCCTCCTAATATATTCTGCAGGTCACCTGTGATATCTACGGTAGAAGGACCAAGTACGAAAATGTAACTGGAAATCTTCTGAAGACTTCCATTTAAGGAATAGCAGGCACCGGAAGCAAAATCAATAATTCTCTGTGCCAGTTCCACGTCAAGTCCCTCCAGGTTTAAGATCACGGTGGAATTGTCCAGCAGGGTATCTGCGATCTCGCGGGTATCTTCCATAGAAACCGGTTTGATCACGCACACCTCCGCATTTGCAGACTGTCCGGAACGGCGGCTGCTGCGCATCGGGGTAATCTTGGAAGATGCTGCGGGACGGATCTGTTTCTCCGGCTGTTTCGCAGGAGCCTTCGCTGCAGCTGTTCTGGCAGAAGCTTTCGGTTCCTCTTCGAAATCATCTAAATCGTCTAAATCATCATCAGATTTCTTACGGGCAAATTTCTCAAAGAATTTCTTCTTTGGTCTCTCATTCAGATCATCATCCAGGAACTCATCATCCTCATCATCCTCGTCCAGGAATTCATCGTCCAGATACTCGTCCCCATCATAATCATCGTTTAACTTAATCGCATCCAAAAATTTATCTAAAACACCCATTTTAATCTCCAATCTTATTGTTTATCTTAATGAATTACAGAATAATCTCTGGCACCAAAAATACCGGTACCCACACGTACCATAGTAGCGCCTTCCTGAATGGCAACCTGATAATCTCCGGTCATACCCATACTGAGAACACTCATAGTAGTATTATTAATGTTTTTGGCTGCAATGTCAACACTTAATTTTTTTAATTTTCGAAAAACATCTCGATTTTCTTCCGGGTCATCCACAAAAGGTGCGATTGTCATGAGCCCTTTTATTTCAATGTGCCGGAAATCACAGATTTCCAGAATAAGCGGGAGTACTTCATCCATTTTCAGGCCGAACTTGCTCTCCTCTTCTGCCACATTCACCTCCAGCAGGATCGGAACCTTTACGTCTTTCTTCGCTGCTTCCTGTTCAATCGTCTCAGCCAGACGAAGAGAGTCCACAGAATGGATCATGCTGACCTTATCTACAATGTATTTTACCTTGTTGCGCTGGAGATGCCCGATCATATGCCACTGAACATCAGAAGGAATATGTTCATATTTGTCCATAATCTCCTGAACCTTGTTTTCTCCAAAAACACGCGCACCGGCGTCATAAGCTTCCAACAGCATGTCCACTGGTTTGGTCTTACTGACGGCCACCAGGGTCACTTCGGAAGGATTACGTCCCACACTCTTGCAGGCTTTTTCAATATTTGCCTGTACCTGACGTAAATTATCTGCTAACATATATAAGCCTCCTTGCCTGTATGTATCTCATCAATATAAAATATCCTCTTCCTTCACCTTAGACGCATCCTTTACAATATGGTCATAACGTGCCAGGCCATATGGAGTTTCTTTGGATACGATGGCGTATTCTTCATTCTGATCCAGAATATCAATTCTGCGGAAAACCGCATATCCCTGGTTGATACAGTAAACACCCTCCAGAGAATCTGTTTCCCCCACAATGTATTTTTCCTTCGTATCCGTACGGATGATCGCGTCTCCTTCTTTAAAATTACTCTTATCTACATAGTAAAGATAGGTCTTATCTTTTTCACTGGCTGCCTTTTTGGATTCCTCCGTCTCAATGCCGGCATATATAGTGGCATTAACGAAGGTTGTTACTGTTTCTCCGGACTTATTTTTTTCAACTTTCATAAAGCCGGTCACCTGACTGTTTTCGTCCTTTGTGGCATATGTGGACGGAATTGTATAGAATTCTTTTGTCACAATGGAGCTGAGAGGAATTTTCAGTCCTGTGATGGTATTGGTCACGAGCTCAATATCCAGAAAGCGGTCCGCCGCATAGCGGATCAGGCCTCTGTTAAAGTCAATTTTACCGTACTTATCCCCGTCAATTTCCATAATGGAAAAATCACCGCTCTGTGTCATGTCATCTTTCAGAAACTTTACACGGATCGATGTACGGTCTGCGAGCTTGGCAGCCTGTTTTTCCCTTAACGGAATGATCAGACTCCATCTCTCATCCGTAATAATGGTATAAATGTCATCACCGGTCTTTACCTGTCCTTCCGTCTTTAAATCTGTCTCATGATAGGAATTCTGGTCAAAATCAGCAGCTGTGATGGTGTCTGCCGTCTTATCCTCATAGCCATCCCTGGAATAAAGGATAATTCCGTCATTCTCAGCTTTGGATATATTCTGATTTCCCAGTGTGACCACATTTGACTGATTCACAGACACCGTACCGTCCCCATTGTCCGAAACAACAGGCTGGGAAGTGACGCCGGAATACTGAAGGATATCACCTTCCAGCTGATTCTTAAAACTGTAGGTGCTGTTGAATTTACTGGAATTAAAGCTCTTGGAAAAACTCAGCATATCATTTCGGATCCTGGCAAGGTCCTCGGTGCTGAGACGTGTCTCTGCCTCAGGAACTTTCGTCATACTAAGACCATAGACAGCCCCGTTGGCATTGATCTTACTTCCCTCCCGGGCATAATAATTGACATACCCGCTGGATTCCGCCTTGCACACAGTCTCCTCGCGGAGCGCAAGCCCGGTGTAAGTTTCATTTCGGGATAAAGGACCGGAGGTCACCTGGTAGGATTCTATATGAGAAGAAGTCAGATATAAGACAGCACTGAAAATCATGTACACGAAAATGACACCAAAAACCATGGTGCCTATATTCAGACCGAGTATTTTTTTCAGCTGTCCAAGAAATCCGGCCATTTTACCGGGACCTTTTTTATTATTATCAGGCAAGCAAATGCCTCCTTTTACTGTTCTGCACATTAATACCGAAACATTGTACCATTTTTTGCCCCTAAAAACAAGGAAAAGAGTGAAGAAAGGGTAAGGTTTCTGTGAAATCGTTACTCTTCACATACACGAACGTATTTTCCGAATATCTGTTTGCTTTTTGGCCGGGAGTATGGTATGATAAATAAAAATTGTTTCGTCCGGGAGGTATCTCTTTATGGCATATGGAAAAATAAGTAAAAAGCAGCAGGAAATCCTGGATTATATTAAAAGTGAAATTTTAAACCGCGGCTTTCCTCCCGCTGTCCGTGAAATCTGTGAGGCGGTGAATCTGAAGTCTACTTCTTCTGTACACGCTCATCTTGAAGCACTCGAAAAGAATGGCTACATACGCAGGGATGCGACGAAGCCCCGCGCCATTGAGATTATCGATGATAATTTTAATCTGGTGCGCCGCGAGGTGGTGAATGTTCCATTGGTGGGAACCGTGGCTGCCGGCCAGCCAATCCTTGCGGTGGAGAATATAGAAGGATATTTTCCTGTTCCGGCAGAATTCATGCCGAATGAGCAGAGCTTCATGCTGAAGGTAAAAGGGGACAGTATGATCAATGTGGGAATCTTTGACGGCGACCAGGTTCTGGTACGGCAGCAGCCAACCGCTTCCAATGGAGACATTGTGGTCGCTCTCGTGGAGGATTCCGCCACAGTCAAGACCTTTTACAAGGAAAAGGGGTACTACCGTCTTCAGCCGGAAAATGATAACATGGATCCCATCATCGTTACCGGAAATCTTCAGATTCTTGGTAAAGTGTTCGGAGTGTTCCGTTTCTACCACTAAGGTTGTGCAGGGAGCATTACATCATTACTTAACAAACAGATATCTGATTATGGAAAAAGGCAGCTCCATTACGGTGCTGCCTTAAATTTGCTTTCCTGTCATGAGTTTATTTTTCATGACTTTATTTTAAAAACTCATCCATATCCAAAACCTTACCGTCACGCCAGATTCTTTCCAGATCATAGAACAGACGGTTTTCCTCGTCGAAAACGTGAACGATCATGTCGCCGTAATCCATGAGAACCCAGCTGGAATTTCTCGTTCCCTCGACCTGTTTGGCTTCAAAGCCGGCACGGCCGAGCTGTTCCTCGACATTATCCACGATTGCCTGAACCTGATTCTGGTTTGATGCGCTTGCAATGACAAAATAGTCTGCGATGACGGAAACCTCATGAATATCAATAACCTTGATATCTTTCCCCTTTTTGTCGTCGATCGCCTTGCAGGCAAGCTGTGCCATTTCCTTTTCTCTGCTCATAGGTGCTCTCCTTTCTTTTCATACTATCTGATTGCATGCATTTGCTTAATGCTGCATTCTTTTCATATGTAAATCTTTATAATATAAAAACGCATCCTTTGTCGTAAGGTCTATATCTCCTGCATCATCTTCCAGGTAAGCCAGTGTATCCTTCAGAATTTCAAACATACACTCGTCCAGATCCTGAAAAGCGATCTTCCTGATCTTTGGAAGATTGGATGCCTTGTAACGCATCGGCTCAATATAATCCGCAATATATACAATCTTCTCCAGGAGGTTCATCCCGCATTTGCCTGTGGTATGGTAAGTGATGGAGGAAAGGATATTTTCATCCCGGATTCCATATTTTTCACGGGCAATATAGCTCCCAAGCTTTGCGTGGAGAAGGAAAGGATGCTCTTTTTCAAATTCCGTCACAGGAATCTTATGCTCACTGCACATTTTCAGTTTCTTTTTATTGGGGATACATTTTGCGCAGTCATGAAGGAGTCCTGCCACCTGGGCATCCTGGATATCGTAACCGTGTACCATTGCCAGACAGGCACAGGTATACATGACACCCTTTGTATGCTGATAGCGATCCTCATCCAGATATTTTGAAAGCTTTTTCTCCATTTTTGCGATATCATACTCTGCCATCGGTTGTGCTTCCTTTCCATTTATTTTTTTCATCGGTTCTCGTTCCAATTGAAATGTACCAGCCTATTCTCCGCCAAGATAAATGTCATGCTCCTTCATATAGGCAATGACTTCATCCGGTACATAATAGCGAAGACTTTTTCCACTGGCGGTCCATTCCCGCAGAAGCTGGCTGGAAACATCAATATTCATCGTATCCAGCCGTATAAAATGTCCCTGATATTTCTGTGTCAGCCTCTCCATTTCCTGAACCAGATCCGGAAGCGGCGTGTGATTGCGCACAGCCACCACCAGGGTACAGGCCTGACAGATTCGGAAAGGTTCCATCCAGGTTTCAAAAGAATACAGGGAATCTGCACCGATGATAAAATAATAATCCGTATCCGGATTCTGTTCTTTTAAATTCTCCAGGGTCCGATAGGTATACGTGTAGCCTTCTTCATTCATTTCCATAAGCGAAAGCTCAAAATGGGGGTTGCTTTCGATAGCCAGGCGTACCATGTCCACACGCTGTTCATCCGTAGCCCTGCCCTTTCGATTCCTTTTGTGGGGCGGATTTCCGGCCGGCATAAACCAGACCTTGTCCAGGCCAAGCTGTTCATAGGTTTTTTCTCCCAGAATCAGATGCCCCATATGGATGGGGTCAAAGGTGCCGCCCATGATCCCTATTTTTTTTCTCTCATTCCCCATACGGTCAAACCTCCATAAAATGCTTTTGGAAGGAATTATTTCGGAAGAACAATCTTCTTCTTTTCGTTCTTTCCTTCGCGGTAAAGGACGATTTTCTTTCCGATTACCTGTACCACCTGGGAACGGGTACGCTCTGCAAGAATTTCTGCCATCTCACGCGGATCCTCCAGACAGTTCTGCAGTACGCTGATCTTGATCAGCTCACGTGCAGCAAGAGCCTCATCAACGGAGGCTGTGTTTTCCGGTGTAAGTCCGCTTTTGCCAAGCTGGAGGATAGGCTCCATCTGCATGGCAAGTCCTTTTAAATATGCTCTCTGTTTACTCGTCATAACTTCTCTCCTATATATGATTCCCTGAAAACGGATTATTTATAATAATCAAAATCAAATCCATACATGCGGACCGTATCTCCCTCCTGGATGCCCGCTTTTTCCAGTTCTTCCAGGATGCCGCCTTCTTTCAGGAAGCGCTGGAAAAAGGCAAAGCCCTTCTCGGAATCCAGATTGGTGTAACCAAGCATTTTTTCGATACGCGGGCCTTCCACCACGAAAACAGATGGATCAGCTTCATCAGGAGTAACAGTGAACGGAAGGTTTTCTTTGAGAAGCACATCCTCCGGGAAAAACTCCTGTTCAAAAACAATGGATTTCTGCGGGCAGCGATCCAACAGTTCTTTTACATGGAAAAGGAGTTCCCGAACGCCCTCTCCCGTTACTGCTGAAATAGGATAAACCTGAATGCCCTTTGGCTCAAATTCCGCTTTCAGACGATCGATCGGACTTTCACTGCCATCATCAAAAATGCAGTCGATCTTATTTGCCGCAATGACCTGAGGCCTCTTTGCAATTTCCGGATTATAGGCCTCCAGTTCTTTATCAATCTTGTAAATATCGTCAACCGGATCACGTCCCTCCGTGGACGCAGCATCCACAATGTGGATGATCACACGGGTACGCTCGATGTGGCGCAAAAACTCATGTCCAAGGCCGACTCCTTCGGATGCTCCCTCGATCAGCCCCGGGATATCCGCAATGACAAAACCGCCGTTTTCCGTATCCACCACGCCCAGGTTCGGACTAAGCGTCGTGAAATGGTAATTGGCAATCTTCGGCTGGGCATTGGTTACACGGGAAAGAAAGGTGGATTTTCCCACATTCGGGAAACCGACCAGTCCCACATCGGCAATGACCTTGAGCTCCAGTAAAACCTCAAGCTCCTGCGCAGGCTGTCCCGGCTGGGCGTATTTCGGCACCTGCATGGTAGGTGTGGCATAGTGCTGATTGCCCTTGCCGCCTCTGCCGCCCTTTAAAACGACCTGGCGTCTGTTCTCTCCGGACATATCTGCGATGACTTTATGGGATTCGGCATCCATAATGACGGTTCCCTCCGGCACCTTCAGTACAATATCGCTGCCGTCAGCCCCGTGACAGCGGCGCTTGCCGCCTTCTTTCCCATCTTCTGCCTTATATTTTTTTCTGTGGCGATAGTCTCCAAGGGTATTCTGTCCCTCATCAACTTCAAATATAACATCTCCGCCCTTTCCGCCGTCGCCGCCGTCAGGACCGCCATTGGGAACATATAATTCCCGGCGGAAGCTCACATGACCGTCGCCGCCTTTGCCGGAGCGGATCGTAATCGTCGCTCTGTCTGCAAACATATTTTACCTCTGTATTTGGATTATGGCACAATGCCTTTTAAAAGAAAAGGCTCCAAACCCTTTATAGATTTGAAGCCTCCCACTTAACTGATTACTCTGCCTCTACTGGAACGATAGAAACCTGTTTTTTATCACGGCCTTTTCTGGTGAATCTTACAACACCATCGGTCAATGCATATAATGTATAGTCTCTACCACAGCCTACGTTCTCGCCTGGATGGATCTTGGTTCCACGCTGTCTGTAAAGGATGTTGCCAGCTTTTACGAACTGTCCGTCTGCTCTCTTCGCACCTAATCTCTTGGACTCGGAATCACGACCGTTCTTTGTAGAACCAACTCCTTTTTTATGTGCGAATAACTGAAGGTTCATTTTCATCATGTTGTTACACCTCCTTGACTTTTACTGTCAAATATCGATTGTTATAACTATGCTCAATTTCTGTTAATCCGAGAA
>JALERH010000155.1 GCA_022764275.1 Blautia sp.
ATACGGAAAGCATCAAAAATCTGCTCCGTGGTCATACCATATTTGGCATCTCCCGGATTGTCCATGATGTCATTGCTGATTTTGAAAACACCGCCCGGATTGTAACGGCAGCTGATGGTTTCCGGAATTTTTCCGATGGCACGTTCCACACTTTCGATATGTGTAATGTCATCCAGGTTGATAATGCCTCCGATGTCGTAGCAGTATTTGAATTCCTTCTCCGGGGTGTCATTGGAGGAAAACATGATGTCTCCCTCTTTGCAGTCGATTGCCTTGGCAAGCATCAGCTCTGTCATGGAAGAACAGTCGCAGCCGCAGCCATACTCCTGCAGAATCTTGATCAGATAAGGATTCGGTGTGGCTTTCACTGCAAAAAATTCTTTAAATCCTTTGTTCCAGGAAAATGCTTCTTTTAAAGCCTTTGCATTCTCTCGGATGCCTTTCTCATCATACAGATGGAAAGGGGTTGGATATTTTTCTGTAATTTCCTGCAGTTTTTCCAGCGTTACAAAAGGTTTCTTCTTCATAATAATTTCTCCTCGTAAAATAAAATTCAGGCCCGTCTATTTGATATGCTGATGTGTAAAAAGATGATCCTGGCAATATTCGTAGTTTCCGCTGCACTTTGAGCAGAAGCGGAATTCCAGATTCGGATCGTCCAGCTCCGTACGTCCGCAAATAGCGCATTTATGCTTTGTAACCGTACCGGAACCGTTTCTGACACGTCCCTGCGGCTCCATTGCCTTTCTGAATTCCTGTTTTCTGTGAATCTCCTTTGGATTGTACCGGCTCATATCCCTGGTTCCAAAGAAATAGATAGCAAAGTTCAGGAAAGATGCCACGATCGGCACTACCATGAACCAGTATCCTGCACGCAGATAACTTATAATATCGTAAAGGATTATCACCCCGTAAAAGATAGCCATCCAGCTCATCTTGATCGGAATGACAAACATCAGGAGCACCCTCATATTCGGATAGGACACCGCATAAGCAAGGAAAATGGACATACTGATATAATATGTCGTATACATACTGCCGCCCAGAGCATAAACCATACCGTTAATGGTCACAAAACCACCTGTAACCAGATATACGATCAATGCCGCGATCACAGTAAAAATAATTCCCGAAAAAATGTACAGCGTATAGCGGAATGTTCCCCATGTTCTCTCAAGAGAAGTTCCGATCGGATAATAAAAGAAGAAAATCATGATGATAAACAGGATCAGATTTCCACTTGACGGAGGATACAGAACCCACGTGACAAGCCTCCAGATCTGCCCCTGGAAGACCTTTGCCATATCCAGGCTCAGCATGGACATAATGCCTGGATTAAACAGCTCCAGCAGATACCCGATCACGTAACACGCACACACATAAACAGTTAAATTGGGAATTCCGTATTTTCCAAATTTTCTTTCCAACTTATCAATAAATTTCATCAAATCCTCTTTTCTTTCTTTTTATTTTCTCTTTTTACCGGGTTAAAAAAACCTCTTTTTTGACAGGATCACTGCCGCGACGATACTTACCGCCACAGACAAAAGGATAATGATCAGAAATCCCCACTGCGTAGAGGAAAAAGGCATACCGGATGGATTCAGGTTCATGCCGTAGGCACTGAAGATAATGGTAGGAATACTCATAACAATGGTGATTACGGACAATACCTTCATGACTACGTTCAGGTTATTGGAAATAACGGAAGCAAAGGTTCCCATCATGCTGCTGAGAATGCCGCTGTAGATATTCGCCATCTCAATAGCCTGCTTATTTTCAATGATGACATCCTCCAGAAGATCCGTATCCTCCGGATACTGCTTGATACTGTCTACCTTCAGTAGTTTCTCCAGAACCACTTCGTTGGATCGAAGGGATGTGGTGAAATATACCAGAGATTTTTCCAGTTCCAGAAGCTCCATCAGCTCCTGATTACGGGTGGACATATGAAGCTTTTCCTCCACCTGCTCGCTCTTTTTATCAATAATACGCAGATAGCGCAGATACATACTGGCGTTTCGGTACAAAATCTGCAGGATGAAGCGGGTTTTCATATAGGTAAAAAAGTTCCGAACACGCCCTTCCATGAAGCGGGTCAGCACCTGCGTATCCTCCAGGCAGATGGTAAAGATCATCTTCGCCGTCACGATAATGCCAAGAGGGATCGTTCCATACCAGTCCTTGTCATTCCTCTCCTCGATCATAGGTACGTCCACAAGGATCAGTGTATAATTATCTTCCACTTCAATACGGGAACGCTCTTCTTCATCCAATGGGGCACGCAAATCGTCGACTTCGATATCAAACTGCTCTGAAATCTCATATATTTCCGTCGCCGTTGGATTCGTCAAGGCAACCCAGCAATCCTCCTGGGGCTCCTGAATCTGATGGATAGAGCCTTCAATTGTCTTAAAAATCCTTACCACGATTCACACTTCCCTTCTGTTTATATTCCCCGTCTGTATTTTGCCAAAAATACAGTTACCATTATAGTTTCTACATGAAATTTTGTCAATTCCAATGGTTTCGGTTTACAAATTTTTTACACTTCGATATAATAGCTTTTAACAAAGAAAAGTATTTCCATTCATGAATTACAGAGCAAACAGAAAGGATATTACATCATATGAGCCAGTCATCTTTTGGAAAAAAATTTGTTGTCACAACCTGGGGAGAATCTCACGGAAAGGCTTTGGGCGTTGTTGTGGACGGCTGTCCCGCAGGACTTTCCCTGACAGAAGAAGAGATTCAGATTTA
>JALERH010000156.1 GCA_022764275.1 Blautia sp.
CATTCAGAGCCAAAAACACAAGCATTACATGAGCACCGATTCTTTTGTTCCCGTCTATCATTGAGTGGTTTTTTACCAGACCATAACATAATTGTGCCGCTTTCGCCTGAATACTAGGATATAGTTCTTCCCCTCCAAAGGATTGAAACGGGTTAGCTAAAGCAGAATCAAGCAATCCTTCATCTCTTACTCCATTAATTCCTCCTGTTGCAGCAATTAATTGTTCATGAAGCATTAACACCTGTTCTTTGCTAAGAATTATCATTTTGCAAGCTCCTTATAGGCTTTCATATTCTGATTAATTAATCGTTCCGAAATTTCTGCCACATCTTCAGCTGATGCTATTTTCTGTTCTTCTGCTTTGCTGAAATCAATAACCAAATATCTTGGGACATTGTTTTTTAAGATTACCGCAGTACCGTGTTTATCTACAACTCTGGTTACTTTTGAAAAATTCTGGTTTGCTTCTGTAATTGAAATCATGGTATTAGTATCTATTGTCATTTTGTATACTCCTCTCTTTCTTCTGATATTTGATATGCGCAAACTTAATATCAGTCTGAATGATTCTATAGACTGTGTCTCTACAATTTATAGTATACGCATATTCTAGCTAGAATACAACCTATTTTATCGTTATCGGTTGCAATTTTCTAGTCAGTAACAAAATATACCATATGCCCATATTCTATAAATAATAAGCCCCTTCAAAAGTTTTAAGTACCCCCCATTACGCTGCCGCCCCTCCCCCTCCCGTTCATATTAGTGATATACTCTTTATTGAAGAAATCGGTTTAATATCCTGCTGCCGCTTCAGATATAGCTAATTCATTTGAATCCGCCAAACGCTTCAAACACTGGGTAACCTCCGAAGTTCTCCCAACCATTCGCAAAACAGGCGGCTATGTCCATAACGACGATATGTTTATCAAATACTTATCTTCCCTTTAAAAAAGGACTGAACTTTATAGTTCAGCCCCCAATGGTATTTAGATAATGACTTCAATTTAATATCAGTGGGGTCTAACAAAAAAATTATATATAACACTTGACATATAAGCCAAAATGTGCGGCCGCTCTCGCTACAGATCTGTTTTTAGAGGTAGCGAGAGCGGCCCTTGGATTAGATCTAAATTTATTCTAATTCAGGAGGCACTTTTTATGTTCCACTTAAAACTCAAAGAAATTTTTAATGATTCTATTTCCAAAGTCTGTTCTAATATCAACGAATTTGTTTACCATCCGGGTAAAGATTATTCCCGCGTGCGAAAGCTATCTTCCGATCAGGTTATCTCTTACCTTATTTCCCAGGGCGCTTCTTCAACCAAATGCAAATGGCTTGATTTTTTTCAGCTATCGCCTGAAATTCCAACTGTTTCTGCCTTAAATCAAAGGCGTTCACAACTAAAGCCAGATGCATTTGAGGCAGTTTTTCATGAATTTACCACTTCTGCGTTGGAACTTGAAATGGAAAAACATGATTCACCGTATCAATATATTGCTGCTGATGGCTCTACAATATCATTTTCCAGTCTGCCTCGGTTTGCTTCAGATGAATACTATATTTCTGAAGGCCATTCGGCTTCCGGGTTTTACAGTATGCACATCAATGCTTTCTATGATTTAAACAGGCATATCTACACCAATGCATTGATACAGCCTGCTCATCAAAAAGACGAATTTTCTGCTTTTTGTGAGCTTGTAGACAGCCATAGATCTATCTCTGATACAAATACCGTTTTCATTGGAGACAGAGGTTATTGCTCATACAACAACATGGCTCATGTCATAGAAAAAGGCCAATATTTTCTCTTTCGTACCAAAGACATAAACAGCAAAGGACTGATTGGCAACTTTGATTTCCCGGATACTGCTGAATTTGATATAACTGTTAACGTAACCCTGACAAGATCTCATCGTAAATCAATAAAAATCCAAGACGGCTCCTATCGAAGATATGTTGATCAGGCAGCTTCCTTTGATTATATAAAATATGGATCAGACGATACCTATTATTTGGCATTTCGCATTGTAAGGTTCGCAATATCGGAAAATACCTATGAATGTATTGTAACCAATCTCCCGAAAGACTCTTTTTCATCTGAAAAACTCAAAGATATTTATAATTCCAGATGGGGAATAGAGTCTTCTTTCAGAAAGCTTAAATATACAATCGGGTTAAGTTTTTATCACAGCTATAAACCAGATTTCATCAGACAGGAAATATGGGCAAAACTAATATCTTACAATGCTACTGAATTGTTAGTAAACAACGTTGTAATTTCCCAAGGTGAGCGCAGATACAACTATGCAGTCAACTTTTCAATGGCAGCTCATATTTGCAGAATCTATCTCCGTCTGTTCACGGAGATAGATTCCATAGATGTGATGGCACTGCTAAAAAAGGAATTAATCCCTGTCCGCCCCGACAGACAATTCCCAAGACTTAAAACAGCTCATTTTAGAAAACCTAAATATCTAATATACCGAGCTGCATAAACAGTATCACCAGTAATAGTATAGCATTTTTTGAAGCAGATGAAAATCTGCTTATTCGTCGTGGAACACACAAATTTTCTTAATCAATAATCAAGTCTTCGGCATCATTTGGAACATACAATATCATTTGGCATAGAATTTAATCAAATGCTGTTCTTGTTTACCTAAATACCATTGACCTGTGAACAGTAACGAATCTGGTTACACTTCTCACCTCGCCCCACGCATGCGAGGTGGGAAATGTAACAGAATCTCCTCTCCGGTTACACTGTGATTACGCCCATAGCCTCCATTATTGCAAAAATAAGGATAGCCACCAGGCAAACCGGAGCAATATATTTAATCATAACAGTATAGAACTTTTTGAATTTGAAAGCTCCGTTAATCTCCACTTCTTCAATGATCGCTTTAGCCTTTACCACATACCCGACAAAGACACAGGTAAGGAAAGCCACGATGGGCATCAGGACACTATTGCTGATGAAATCGAAAAAGTCCAGAAGGCTCATGCCAAACGGCGCGATAAAGCTCCATACACCAAATCCCAGCGAAACCGGAATTCCCACTGCAACCAGGAATATCAGAATCACTGCACAGGATTTTTTCCTGGTCCAGCCGAATTTATCGCTTACAATGGATACCAACGTCTCAGTCAGTGAAATCGAAGATGTCAGTGCTGCAAACAGAACCAGCAGGAAGAAGACAGCGCCAACTACGGTACCAAATTTCATGCTGTCAAATACTTTTGGAAGTGTAATAAACATCAGGCTCGGGCCTTTCCCCAGGGCTTCCTCACTGCCCCCGGAAAAAGCAAATACAGCCGGGATGATCATCAGGCCAGCCATAAAAGCGATTCCGGTATCAAACAGCTCAATCTGACGTACAGACTGCTCCAGATTCGCCTCCTTCTTCATATATGAACCATAAGTGATCATAATTCCCATGGCCAGAGACATGGAATAAAACAGCTGTCCCATGGCAGCCAGTACGGTGGTCGCATTAAACCTGCTAAAATCAGGCATCAGGTAATATTTCACTCCTTCCATCGCTCCGGGCTGCATCATGCTGAAAATGGCAATAAAAACAGTCATTACAATGAGGATCGGCATCATAATACGGCTGGCCTTTTCGATTCCTTTTTCCACGCCAAAGCGGACAACCACAACGCCCAGGAGCACATAAATAAGGAAAAACACCACCGGTGCACCTGGCTGTGTAATAAAATTGGTAAAGAAATCATCTGCTGCCGCCTCGCTTACCTGATTGGTCACAAAAACAGTGAGATATTTCAGTACCCAGCCACCGATCACACAGTAATACGGCGTAATGATAAAAGGTACCACGCAGGAAAGATATCCAAGAAAACGGAATTTTCTGTTCAGTGCCTCGTATGCCCCGATCGCACTCAGACGGGTTTTCCTTCCCAATGCAATCTCCGTGATCATCAGTGCAAAGCCAAAGCTCACGGCCAGTATCAGATAAACAAGTAAAAAAATACCGCCCCCGTATTTGGCTGCCAGATACGGAAATCTCCAGAGATTCCCCAAGCCTACAGCGGAGCCGGCAGCGGCCAGGACAAATCCGAGCTTACCGGTAAAACTGCCTCTTTGCTGTTCCATAAATAAATTTCCCCCTTCAGTTTCTTTTGTTTTTTTGTTCTTATTCATTGTATCATCTTTTTTCATTTTCGTATATGCATATTCTTGTGTTTTCTGGGCAGAATATTTCCATGCTGAATAAAAAGGAGGAAAAACCATGACAATTTTGAAATGTTCAGCCACAACCTGTGTTTACAATGAAGACTATCTCTGTTCCAGAGGAGAAATCGATGTAATGGGTCAAAATGCAAAACACGCAGATGAGACGAGCTGCGGAAGCTTCCGCGAAAAAAACAGTTCTGCCATGAACAGTGCCAAAGACAGCTGTGGCTGTGAAAAAATCCAAATTGACTGTAAAGCACAGAACTGTACCTATAATGAACAATGCAAATGTACGGCGGCAGCTATTGATGTGACCGGTCCCGGCGCAGAAACAAGCCAGGAAACCAAATGTGATACCTTTGCATGTAAATAGCTTTTCACAAAAAGATGTCACCTCGTCATTTCTGGCGAAGTGACATCTTCATCTCTCATTTATAGTATGCTTCTACAAAATTTTCAGCTTCATTTCCTGTTATCTGAAATTGTTCTACGATTTTTCTTATTACCTCCTGTTTTGGCATTTTCCAGTCGTAGGCTACTTTTACAAGCGCTGTTATACCTTCTTTTCGACCTTCTCTTTCTCCTCTTTTTCGTCCTTCTTCAATATCCTCTGCGAATAATCGTTTTAATGCTTCACACATCTTTCGTTCCACCTCCGCTTCTTTCCAATTTGCCTGCATGATGACTTCCATCACAGCCTGATATAACGGCTGTGTTTTCTTTTCCTCATATGTTTCTATCAGCTCCTGTATCTCTCCGCCTGACCGCAGGTCGTTTCTCAGGCTTTGCATCCAGTAATTTTTCTCTTTCGTAAGTTCATGCGTGATAATCAGCTGCATGGGAATCGCATCCCCTGTCAGTTCATAGATTCCTCTTTCGCACTTTTTTACAGTGATTCCCCTCACATCCTGAATATGTTTGAGCATTTTCCGTGGATAATGATTGCAGACAAAAGTAATTCCCAGATTCTCTGGTGAAATTTCCATCACCCTTTCCGTATCTGACTGGTAGAAACATGCATAGCCATATGCTTTATAGAAATCGTTGATGCTTAAGCTTTCCTCGGGAGATTTGTACTCTATTATATTATACTTCCGAAAAAGCTTGCCGATATTTTTATGTATTTTCTGTTTTTTATCAACTTTGACCACCAGAAAATCCACCTGCATCGGCTTGCTGCCAAGCAAATGTTCCTCTTCAATCTGCACTTTTCCAAGCTCATCGCCCAGTTCAATCCGCAAAACTGCTCCAAACGCCGGATGCCACTGTACTCTTCCATCCTTCATTCATCTCTCCTTCCATTATAGTACATAGAAACAAGGCATCGCAATATAAAAATGTAAAGTAACCTGTGAATTCTCTGGCTGAAATAGCCGTGAAAAGAATCCAGAATTTTCAAAAGAACAGTCAGGAAAACTGTTCTGATTTGATGTTCTCAGAGTAACATATTTCCTTCCGGAAAGCAACCACGAAATAACTATACCATCTTTTTTCGTTCACCTCTGTAGCTTCCAGGAGTCTGACCACACTCCCGGCGAAATATTTTACTAAAATAGGCGCCATTTGAAAACCCTGTTTCAAGAGCAATCTCTGTAACAGATATGTCGGTGGATTCCAGAAGTTTTTTTGCCCGTTCGATACGATAGTTAATCAGATATTCAAAGGGAGATTCATGCACACCGTTTTGAAAACAACGCAGACATTCTCTTTTACTGACAGATGCCGACTGTGCGATTTCTTCCAAAGTAAGCTTCCTTGCATAATTTTCGTGAATATAAGACAGCATAGTCAGAAGGCGCTCCTGATGCAGGGGATTTGATGATATACTTTTTTCATCCAGATTCTGGATCTCTTCCAGTAAAAGAAGCCAAATCACAGAAAGAAGATTTCTTGTCTGAAACTCAACGTCCTTCTTATTCTGCAGAATTCCCAGCTGCCGCAGATTTTTAACTGTCTTTCTTTGAGTTTCTGTCTCTCCCCGAAAAGCAACCACCTCAATCTTTTTATTCTGCAAAACCGGATTTAAATATTTCGTTTCAAAAATACTTTTAAAATGTCCTCCCAAAAAAATCGCATCAAACAAGTGGGATTCCACACTGCAGTGACAGACATTTTCAAGGCAGCAAAGAACATTTGCATTCATAAAAAAAGCCTCTCCCTCATGAAAAGCATACGACTCTGCGGATGTATGAAGACGCAATTCTCCTTCTGTGACATAGATAAATTCCAATTCTTCATGCCAGTGCCAGGGAATACTGGTATAATCAAGATTTACCCGATGAAGGGTATATGGGTATTCTGATTGCAGTCCCTGTATCTCTTCCATTTGATTGCTGGCTATTTTTATCTTCATCTTAATCTTACACTCCAAATTTTAATAATAATATCCATTTATGGCGTTATTGTTATATTATATGACGATACTATTATTTTTTCAATATTCTTATGGCTTTATAATGATTATATAAAACAGAAATGGATACTATTCACAGCTTAGCCGAATAAGTATTTTTAACATTGCTCCATTGAATGGGTGTTGCACAAGAGAGTGAGCCACCAACGGACAGGCCGCCTGTTGGGGAATGGACCGCCCGGGGGTCTATGCAGAAAAAATTTATGGACAGAGCCCATTTTCCAGGATATTCGAGCAAAAAACTGCAGATTCGTATGCCAAAAGTATCTATACGGAAAAATTGTGTCCTCAGACCCCGGAGATTTTAAGAAGCGGGGTCTCAGAAGATGATTTTTCTGTATAGAGAAAATTTGACATGAAAAGTTATGATTTTCCCCTCATTTTTGCGGAAAATGAGGTCTGGCGGCGTAAAAATTCCGCATAGACCCCACCTTGATTTTTGACAGATATTCTATGAAAGGATGGGTGCTCACACCACCCCTGTGTAACACACATTCAATCGAGCACTATTGAAAAAGCTTATTCGGCTAAGCCGTAAATAGTAACCAGAAATGCACGGAGGAACATAGGAAAATGATTAACGAAATTTTTCATAATCTTCAGAGGCTTAAAGCTATGTATCCCGACATGGACCTCTCGACTTTGTCACCTGCCCAACTAAATAAACTTATTTCACAAGAAAAGGAGGAGAACTATGGGAATCTTACTATTTATCATGCTGATCATCCTTGTCACCGGACTGAGCATATTTGAAAATTCACTGTAGAAATTTTCCCCTAATCCAAAACAAGGGGCTGTCGGTTAATGCCGATTATTAAGCTCTCTCTTTATCGAAAAGAATATCCCGTAATAATCTGTGTGTTTCGGCACATGATCTTTTACGGGATATTCTTTTTTACTTTTACAGTAATCCTGGTAGATAATAAATGAAAAAATACCTTCCGCAATCCATGCTCAATGAATATCGATTACGAAAGGTATTACAAATTACTTCTTTACGATTTTCCCAGAATCATTCCGAAACCTATCTGTTCTTTAAGAAATCCGGAATCTGGATGTCTTTTTTCTGTACTGTGCTGGATGGTGTCTTCGCCGTAAACGGAGTTGCATTCATAGTTGGCATGCTGAAGCTTGGCATATTCAGGTTCAGACTGCCTGTATTAGCTGCAGGTCTCTTGTTTGCGAAGGAAGCATTGCTGCTTCTGCTGCCGAATGGACTTGCAGACTGTGCCGCATCACTTAATCCGGTAGCAATGACAGTGATTCTTGCGTAATCTGCTACAGAATCGTCGTACATTGCACCGAAGATGATGTTGGCATCCTCTCCTGTCAGTTCCTGTACATAGCTTGCTGCATCGTTTGCATCCATAAGGGAAATGTCACCGGAAATATTGATAATGACATGCGTAGCACCCTTGATGGTTGTCTCCAGAAGCGGTGAGGATACAGCCTGCTGAACAGCTTCCATAGCCTTGTCATCGCCTCTCGCCTCGCCGATGCCGATGTGGGCAATACCCTTGTCTGTCATAACCGTCTGCACATCTGCAAAGTCAAGGTTGATCAGTGCCGGCAGGTTGATCAGGTCTGTAATACCCTGTACGGCCTGCTGCAGAACCTCGTCTGCTTTTCTCAGAGCCTCCGGCATGGTTGTCCGGCGGTCAACAATCTCCAATAACTTATCATTCGGGATTACAATTAATGTATCCACAGCTTTCTTCAGATTCTCAATACCTGCAAGGGCATTGTTCATACGGGTCTTTGCTTCGAAACGGAAAGGCTTAGTCACAACGCCAACTGTCAGGATACCCATCTCTTTCGCTGCTGCAGCGATAACAGGTGCAGCACCGGTTCCGGTTCCGCCGCCCATACCACAGGTAACGAATACCATGTCTGCGCCTTCCATGATCTGCTTTACTTCTTCTATACTCTCTTCTGCTGCCTTCTGTCCAACCTCCGGCTGTGCACCCGCACCGAGACCTTTTGTAATTTTCTCACCAATCTGAAGTACAGTTGGAGCTTTGCACAGAGTTAAAGCCTGCTTATCAGTATTGACGCCTACAAACTCCACTCCGCCAATGGCTTCTTCCACCATTCTGTTTACTGCGTTATTTCCGGCTCCACCTACGCCGATCACGATAATCTTTGCAGATGATTCTGCCTCGTTTGACATTATCTCTAACAATGTACTTCCTCCTTTATTTCTACCTGATATCCAATTTCAGTATTATCCAGAATGTATCAAGCTACATATAGATATATCATATATTTTTTTTGGGAATTTATCAACTACTAATTTCGTTTTTTTATACTTTTTTCTCGAAATTTCGCCCAATTATTCCCCGTAACTGTCATCATAGCCGTCATCATAATCACTGTAGTCCTCTTCATAGTATTCCCAATCATCCTCATAACCGCCTTCCCCGTCTGTCTCGTTGGGATTCGGGCCTACATAATTCCCCTCACGGTCAAGCTCCCCGTAACCGGTGTAGCTTCCATCTTCCATATAACCGCCATGCCAGTCTCCGTTCGCATCGATGCTTTCCTGAGTCGGCTTCGGCCCCACATAATTCCAGTTGGCATCGTACTCACCTTCTCCTGTATAGTCTCCTTCCTCATCGTAACCACCGTGCCAGTTCTCAAGAGCATAGTCAAGCTCTGTCATAGGCTTTTTGCCCACATACTTTCCATTTTCATCGTATTCGCCGTCACCGGTATAATCCCCATTTTCGTCATAGCCGCCGGTCCAGTTTTCTGCGGTAACCTCCGCTGCTTCTCTCTCAAAGGTGATGGTCTTTGACGTATCTGTCACATTTTCCATGTGCAGGATTCCCGTTTCCCCGGAAAGCTTGGGGAGGATCGCAGCGACACGGTTCATCTTGTCCTCCAGATATTTATCATCCCCCAGTATCACTGTAATATTTCCATATACAAGGCTGATCTGATAATTCTCGTCAAATTCAATATGGTCAGGCAGCATCTGGTTTTTCTGGAAAATCGTTGCAAGGGATACTGCGGTATTCAGTACGGTTGTCCCCTTGATAGGCAGCTTTTCATCCTTAATGACCCTGCTTACCTGAATGCCGCCAAAATATGGCACGCTTTCATCCCGCGTCCTGGAGCTTTCTATAAAGATGCCATTCCGGTCAAAATAAATATAACTGTCCAGATAAGGAATACAGCCAACTGCCTTCTTTTCCTTTACACTGACACAGATCGTGTTTCGATTGAGCCGTGTAATGGAAAATCCCTCCACAAATGGGACATCTTCCACGGTAACAGGAGAATGAAGCAGAACTGCCAGAATGGAATTACCCGCAAACGGACTATCCAGCGCCATCTCTTTGATCTCCCCATCGGAATAATGGGTAGAACCCATAATCTCCACGTTTGTGACACGGAAATAGGAGAAAAAAAAGATTACGCCTGCCAGCAGAACTGCCGCCAGGATTCCCCCGATGATTTTCTTTGTCTTTTTTGATAGCTTCTTTGTGTAATTGGATTTTCTCATAAACTTTCGATCCTGTATTCTTTTCCAGTCAGGAACTCATGTCTTCCTTCTGATATTATGAATTTCAGCAGCCACTAACTGCTGCACAGCGACAGATCCTCACATATATGCTCATATCCCCGCCGGATATAGGAGTATCCCTCCACACAGGTGATTCCTTCTGCTGCCATCGCAGCCAGCACCAGTGCAGCTCCTCCCCGAAGCTCCTGCGCCTGCACCGTACATCCCTGAAGAGGATATCCTCCATCAATCACAGCCTCCCTTCCCTCCACACGAATGTGAGCGCCCATACGCACCAGCTCTTCTGCTGTTTTAAAACGAGCTTCGAAAATCTGTTCGCGAATGCGGCTCTGTCCCGGTATTGTAGTAAGAACTGCCATCATCGGCGACTGCAGATCCGTGGGAAATCCGGGATACACTTCTGTCTTCAGAAACGGAACCGGATACCGGATGCCATTTCCGTTGACTATTAGTTTACCACTCTTCCCTTTATATTGTCCACCCATTTTCCGATATACTTCCAGAAATGCGTCCAGTTCACCCTCAGGCGGGTTTTCCAGGACCAGCCTGCCCCGGGTGATAGCCGCAGCGCAGATGTAGGTACCTGCCACAATACGATCCGGAGGCACCTTCATACATCCTCCATTCAGCTCTTTTACACCGGTAATGTGTATGAGACTGCTCCCCTCACCCTGAATCAAAGCTCCCATAGTTTTCAGATAGCGGCAAAGCCACTTGATTTCCGGTTCACAGGCGCAATTGAGCAGTTCCGTCTCTCCGGAGGCCATCACAGCAGCCAAAATCGCCTGCTGGGTAGCTCCGACACTTCTTTTAGGAAATTCAATCGCTTTGCCCCTCAGACTGTCGCAGGAAGCCATAATCAGTTCTGTTCCCTCCTCTACCTTGGCTCCCAACTGTCTCAGGGCATAAAGATGAAGGTCAATGGGTCTTTTTCCTATCACACAGCCGCCCGGATATCCCAGACATCCCTTTTTGTTTCTGGAAAGCATTACGGCCAGCAAAATTACAGAGGAACGCATTTTTCCTGTATATGCAGCAGGTATTTCCGTCTTATCCGCATTGGTACAATCCATATATAGATCGTGGTCCTCCCACCAGGTCACAGCACCAAGTTCCCGAAGAATTTCTTCCATGCAAAATACATCGGCGATCCTTGGACAGCCCTTCAGCACACTGACTCCTTTGTGCAAAAGGGAAGCCGCCATCATGGGCAGTGCTGCATTTTTGGAGCCCTGTATGGAAACAGTCCCTTCAAGGGGCTTTCCCCCTGCAATACGAATGTAGTCCTCCAAACCTTTCACTCCTAAAGGGCCTCTTACTCTCTATCATATGCAGAGATCTGCTGATTGTGATTGCTCACACTCAGAGCCAGCCCCATCTCCCCCAGAAGGAACACCACAGAAGTGCCTCCATAGCTGATAAATGGCAGAGTGATGCCGGTATTGGGAATGGTGTTTGTCACTACTGCAATATTTAAGATAACCTGAATTGCCATATGTCCCATAATTCCCGCACAGATGAGGGTTCCCGGCAAGTCCCTGCTGTGCAGGGCGATCACACAGAGCCGCCACAGCAGAAGTCCAAAAATTATGATCAGCACCGAAGCTCCCACAAGCCCCAGCTCTTCACAGATAATTGAAAAAATCATATCGTTCTGTGCCTCCGGTACAAATCCCAGCTTCTGCAGGCTGCTTCCAAGCCCTCTCCCAAACAGTCCGCCGCTTCCGATCGCATACAGCCCCTGGATAGTCTGAAAACCTTTTTCGTATTTTTCCGGATTTCTCCAGATGGCGATTCTTTCCAGACGGTAGCTCTCCGCGGCCAGAAAAACTGCCACAAAACTGATTCCCGCCGCTCCCAGCCCGATAAACTGGGCATACTTTGGATTTGAAATAAAAATCAGGATTACACCGATACCCAGAATGATAATGGCTGTGCTTAAATTATTGGAACCCACCAATCCTACAATAGGCAGAAGAGTCAGCATGGTTCTGCACATAAACCAGAAACCCGTCGTGCTTTTTTTTGTTCTGCCAATCTGCCATGCCAGAAACAGAATGACTGCTGCCTTTGCAAACTCTGATGGCTGAAAGGACAACGGTCCAAGATTCAGCCACCGTTTGGAACCGTTAATTTCCTGTCCAAACAAAAGTACTGCCGTAGACAGCACCATTGCCAGCAGATAAGCAGCAGGAGCCAGCTTTACAAAAAAATGATAGTCCATCTGCGACACCACATACATGGCAAGAAGTCCCAGGGCTGTTGCAAACAGCTGCTTTTTAAAATAATAGGCAGAGTCGTGAAAACGTACTCTGCCATTATATTCACTGGTAGAAAACAGCATAACCAGCCCGAACACCACCAGAAGCAGCACGAGTGCCAGTAATGTCATATCTGTTTTCCATGTCTTTATATTTTTTTCCTGCGCCATGGACACGCTCCCGGTTGCTGCCTTATTTAAAGATATGAAAGCTTTGCCCGGACATATGCCACAAATCTGAGGTACGCAGATCTGCCCTGATGCAGGCCAGAAAACGTACTTCTTTTTCTTACAGGTTTCTCACATATTCCTTGAACATATCACCACGCTGCTCGTAATTGTCAAACTGTCCCCAGCTTGCACAGGCAGGCGAAAGAAGTACCGCGTCCCCTGGATTGGCTTTTTGGGCGCATACCTGCACTGCTTCTTTTAAATCCTCGCACAGAATGATGTCGTAAAAACCGTTCTTCTCCGCAGCTGCTTTGATCTTTTCTTTTGTCTGGCCTATCAGTACCAGATAACGTACCTTGCCGTCAAAAGCCTGAATCCACTCATCATAGCTGGATTCCTTGTCGTAACCTCCTCCGATCAGCAGAGTGGGACGATTCATGGCCTGAATTCCCTTAATCGCCGCATCCGGATTGGTTCCTTTGGAATCATTATAATATACCACACCGTTTTTCTCGGTTACATATTCGATTCTGTGCTCAACTGCCGTGAATTCACAAATGCTTTTTCGGATGCTCTCCATATCCACGCCTGCATAGTACGCCATGGCAACAGCCGCCATCACATTTTCAAAATTGTGCTGTCCCAGAAGCTTTAATTCTCCGGTTTTTACTACCGGAATCTCCTCTTTTTCCGTTTTCAGAATAATCTGATCTCCATCCAGATAAATTCCTTCCTCAAGCTTACGTACACTTGAGAAATAAACCACCTTCGGTACGGCTTTTTTGCCAAACTCCCGCAGAACCTCATCTTCATAATTCAGCACGCATACATCGTCAGACGTCTGGTTTTTCGTGATCAGCTCTTTTACGCGGATGTATTCCTCCATTGTATGATGGCGGTTCAGATGATCCTCCGTAATATTCAGGATCGCACTTACCTTCGGTGCAAAGGTTTCAATCGTCTCAAGCTGAAAACTGCTGATTTCCGCTACTGTAATCGTATCCTCTGTCATCTCCGGTGCTTTGGAGGTGTAAGGAGTTCCAATATTTCCTACTACAAATACAGACGGTCGGGCATCCTTCATGATTTTACCAAGAAGTGCTGTGGTAGTGGTTTTTCCGTTTGTACCGGTAATCGCCAGAACCTCACCCTTTCCAGTCTGATAGGCCAGCTCCACCTCGCCCCACACAGGCAGGCCCTGTGCATAAAAGCTCTTTACCAGGGGCAGATCCGTAGGAACACCGGGACTTAACACGACAAGGTCCAGACTCTCCTGCACCTCTGCCGGCAATTCTCCTGCATAGACAGATACTTCATAGTTTCCGTTTATTTTATGTAACACAGCCTCTTTATCCAGATCTGCCTTTCCATCAAAAAGGATCGGACAGGCACCTTCCAGGCCCAAAAGGTCGGCTGCACCGATGCCGCTTTTTCCCGTACCAAAAACAAGGACTTTTTTTCCTCTTAATTCCATAATGCTCTTTCCTCCTACAGTGCCAGAAGACCAATGAGGCACATAATGGCAGTCACCACTGAAAAGACGGCAACCACACGAGTCTCTGACCACCCACACAGCTCAAAATGATGATGAATCGGAGCCATCTTAAAAATTCTCTTTCCATGGGTCATCTTAAAATAAGTTACCTGAATGATCACGGACAGTACCTCTACCAGATAAATCAGTCCCACGATCAGAATGAACAACGGCATCTGCATGACATAGGCTGCCCCTGCCACAAATCCTCCCAGTGCAAGGGAACCGGTGTCGCCCATAAAAACCTTCGCCGGATACACATTATACAGGAGAAAGCCCATCAGACCGCCCACAACAGCACAGGTAATCGGCTCAATACCGGATTCCAGCCCAATGGATACCACAGTAAAGAAAACTGCCACGATCAGAGTAACACTGGAAGCAAGACCATCCAGTCCATCAGTGAAATTCACTCCGTTTACCGTACCGATGACTGCAAAGAACAGTACCGGTATTGCAAGCCAGCCAAGATTGAGATAGTGACCGCTCCAGAACGGAATGCGCATGGTAAGGGAAATGTCCGTGTACCGCACAATATAAAAAGTAAAGATCGCTGTTACCACGATCTGAAGCAGAAATTTCTGCCATGCCAGAAGTCCGTCAGAACGGCGCAGCACTACTTTCAGATAATCATCCAGAAATCCGATGATTCCGAAGCCCAGAGTCAGAAACAGTACCGGAATGATCTTCGGATAATCCTTTACATAAAATAACGACGTGATGACTGTGGAAATCAGAAAAATCACGCCTCCCATGGTCGGAGTTCCTGCTTTTTTCAAGTGGGACTGCACACCTTCCACACGCTCTGTCTGTCCCATTTTCAGCTTTCGCAGAAAAGGGATAATGATTGGGCCTAATACAGCACTGATTGCAAAAGATATCAGTACAGGGATCACAATTTGAAATTCCATCCTCACACCTCTTTTAATTCTTTCGTTTTTTGTTTTTACCGCTTTTGGTTGAAAGCAACTTCTAGTATAAGTCTTTTTTTCCCAATTATCAACCCTCGATTCCCAGATAGGGGAGCACGTTTTCAAAAATACTCCGGATAACAGGCGCCGCCACAGTTCCTCCGTAATAAACTCCCTGAGGATCATGTATGATGCACAAGCCCAGTATCTGCGGATTTTCTGCCGGGGCAAATCCGATAAAAGAGGAGATATACCGGTTTGCACTCCTGGGCAGCGTCTGAGAAGTTGCCGTTTTTCCGCCAATAGAGTACCCTTCTATCTTTGCATTGCGCCCTGAACCTTCGGAAACTACTTTTTCCAGAATATAACGTACAGTTTCCGATGTTTTTTCCGAAACAATCCCCTCTTCCACAGGATACTCCAGTTTTTTTGCATAAGTACCGTCCGGACTCAAAACCGTGACCCCGAAATGTGGTGTGATCCGTCTTCCTCCGTTGATCAGGGAGCTGACCGTAGTGGCGAGCTGAATCGGTGTAATCTGGAAAGACTGGCCAAAGGAAACTGTGGCAAGCTCCACATTTCCCATATTCTCTTTCTTGTGCATGATCGTTCCCGCTTCTCCCGGCAGGTCTATGCCTGTTTTCTTCAGCAGACCGAACTGCTGAAAATATTTATAATAATTATCAACGCCAAGGCGAAGGCCCACTTCAATAAAGACCGGATTGCAGGAATTTTCCGCGCCCTCTACAAAATTCTGTGACCCGTGTCCATTGCGGTTTGCACAGTGGATTCGCCGGTCATCCACCACTTTATAGCCCGGACAGTAAAAACGGTCATCCAGTGATACCACGCCTTCCTCCAGCCCGGCTGACATGGTAATGATCTTAAAAGTGGAGCCTGGCTCGTAAGTATCATTCAGGCATGGATTCCGCCACATCTGATTCAAAAGATCCTGTTTTTCCTCCTGGCTCATTCCTGTTGTATCCACATCTGTGTTCAATTCAAATGGATGGTTTAAGTCAAATTCCGGCACATTGACACAGGCATAGATTTCCCCGTTCTGAGGATTCAAAAGAAGGATGGACACCCGGTCGGCCTGTTTTTCTTCCATTACCTTTTTGGCTGCCTGCTGGGCAAATTCCTGGATATTCGCATCCAGACTGATCTGGAGATCATCCCCTGCCACAGGGTCGACCCGGCTTTCCCCGATCTCATCGATTTCCACGCCTCTTGCATCAGTGGTTGTAAGAATTTTTCCCGGCGTTCCTTTCAGAACTTCCTCATATTTTACTTCCAGTCCAATGATTCCCTGATTGTCTGCTCCCGTAAAGCCCAGTACTTTGGAGGCAAGGGTACTGTAGGGATAATAGCGTTTGTAATCCTCGTCCACTTTCACTCCTTCAAGGCCATAATTTCGGATGGTATCGCCCACGGACTTTTCTACATTTGTCTTAATCCGTTCGATAGAAGACACTTTTTCCACACGTTTTCGAATATCTTCTTCATCCATAGACAGCTCCTTCGCCAGAACGGATATCACCTTTTCCGGATTCTTTATCTGGCTGTGAATGACAGAAATGGTACAAACGGTTTTATTATCAGCCAGGACTTTTCCTGCAGCATCCAGGATCTTTCCTCTCGCTGCCTTGATATCTCTTTCACGTTCGTGAAGATCCTGTGCCTTTTCATAATAATAATCGGACCGGAACCCCATAAGCCAGATCAGTCTTCCCACCAGTCCCAGCATCATGGCAGCGCACAAAAGAAAAACCAGCCACACCTTTTTTCTGTGGAATGTCATATTTTTTTTCATAAAAATCCCCCGCAGGAATGTGTCAGAATAATATATGACACGCCCCTGCGGGGGTATTCACCTGTGTTATTCCAGTCCGGCCTCCTCATTGGTCAGACCTTCGCTTTCCATGTCGTTTCCCTGTATCGGATCACTGTCATCCTCAAGAGGTCCCGGTACACTGGTATCGGAGATTGCCTCAGGAAGTCCCTGTCCGCCTGAGGCGGTACCCACACCTTCCAGATTGGAAGACTTGATATGCTCCCCATTTTCGTTCAGCTGATAGGTTCCATCATCATTGAGAAGATATCCATTTTCATCAATGCGCTTTCCATCCCAGTCGATAAGATTTCCGTCTGCGTCCACAAGGTTTCCGTTTTCATCCATCTGTCCGTCCGTGAAGTTTTCCAGCACACCGTCAAAGCCTTCCCACAATTCCGTCTCTGATACATAACCATCTTCTCCCGCTTCATCCGGCTCCACATTCAGATAAGGCAGAAGCTCGGATAAAATTCCCTGGGCAATATACTGTGCATACGTACTGGACGCCTGATCCTCCACATTCGGTTCATCTACAACCACATAAATGACCACTGCAGGATCATCTACCGGGGCAAACCCGATAAAGGATACCAGATACTTGTTGTTTCCTCGCGGAAATTTTTCAGCTGTACCGGTCTTACCGCCGGAGCTGTAGCCCTGCACCTTGGATGTCTGGCTGGTACCATGATCCACACTGGCCTGCATATAACTGCGGATGTCTGCAGAAATATTGGAAGATATGGTCTGCTTCAGCAACGTTGGGTTGATTGTTTTGATCACAGCACCACTGGAATTCTTAATCTTTTTCACCAGATGTGGCTGATAATAGTAACCGCCGTTTACAACTGAGCACATGGCATTGATTTCCTGTATCATCGTACAGGTAAAGCCCTGTCCAAAAGCAGAGCAGGCAAGCTCGGTCTCTCCCATCGTCTCCGTAGTATGGATAATACCGGTTCCTTCATTTGGCAGGTCGATTCCGGTTCTGCTTCCAAAGTTAAACACACTCTGGAATTCGATAAATTCCTCCGCTCCCATGGAAGATGCGATCTGCATCATACCATCATTGCAGGAATTTGCGATGACATCTGCCAGGGTCTCCGTACCGTGAGCATCCGGCCAGACAGCACATTTGATGGTGGTCATATTGCCCGGAACACCAAAGTTCTGGGAACCGTCGCACACAAAGGTATCTGTTTCGGAAATGTGCCCGCTTTCCAGTGCCGCAGACATTACAATAGGTTTCACAACCGATCCCGGCTCATAGGCGTCCGTAATACAGAAATTACTCCACATGGCATTTAAGGCATTTACCGTCTCCTCATCGTTCATTGCCTTGATTTCTTCTTCTGAATATATATAGGACATATCTCTGGGATTGTTCAGATCGTAGCGGTCTCCGCCGTCCATTGCGAGAATTTCTCCGGTGGATGGGTCTTCTACGACCACACCTACATTTTTTGCACCCATTCGTTCGTTAAAAGCATTGACATATTTTTCTACGATCTGCTGAACACCGATATCGATCGTCGTCTCGATGCTGTTTCCGTTTACCGCCTCCACAATGGTCTGTTCCACATCGGAGTTGCTGTTAAAATACCCGTACTGTCTTCCATCGGTTCCTGTGAGAGTACTGTTATAATAGCTCTCCAGTCCGATATCTGCCACGTCACGGCTCAAAGTAAAGCCAATCGTATCACACGCGGTCTCGTTATAGGGGTAAACCCGCAGATAATCCTCTTCAAACCAGACCCCTTTTACGTTATTTTTTTCCCGGATCTGTTCTTTTGTCATGTTGGAATCTTCCGGAACCTCTGTGTACTCCTCAAAGGCCTTTTTGTCATCCATGGAAATCTGTTTTTTCAGAATCTGATACTGGCTGTTTTTCGTACTTTCTGCAGTAAGGCGGGAGCGGATGGTGTCCTCATCCAGCCCCAGCACCGTCGTCAGGGCACGGATGGTCGGCTCCATATAATCCTCATTGCTGTTCACAGCTTTACAATCCAGAATCACATTATATACCTTATTGCTGGTAGCCAGAAGATTTCCGTTCCGGTCATAAATATCGCCCCTCTTTGCGGGCATGACACGGCTTTCGTATTTCTGCTGCGCCTGGCTCAGCACCTGTTTTTTATATTTATCCCCGCTGGTCGCATTGATATATGTGATTCTTCCCACCAAACCGACTAAAGCCAGTAACACTACTGCAAATAGCATTACCAGCTTTTTCTTCATGGCATAATTTATTTTTCTCTCTGGTTTTCTCTTATTTTTTTTACTGATCGTGCTCAATCAATCACCTACTTTGAATCAGGAATATCCTGGTACTGTCTTACGTAGCTGCCTCCCTCAGTGGTATATGTCATGGTCTGATCCTTTGAAGGGTATTTCATACCCAGACGGCCAATTGCGATTTTTTTAATCCTGCTCAAGTCCACATTGGATGTGACCTGGCTTTCATATGCATCGTTATCCTCCCGAAGCTGTGCCAACTCGGATTCCAGTGCTGCCACCTCATTGATCCTACTGGTGTACTGAGATTTCAACTGGAGATAATTGATACAGCAAAACAAAACCGCAGCCGAAACCACAGCAATAAAAATAACAAATCCACGGCTCATGCTCATGGCCTTTGCCCTGTTTTTCTGTGCCTCTTTACTCAGGGCTCTTGCTCCCGGACGAATCAGCTCCTGGCTTGGTCCCTTCTGAGGTTTCGCCTGTTTTCTGACAGATGTCTGTCTGGATGGTGCATACCTTCTGTCCGGTATCTCCTGGAGCCTTCTGGCGGTACTTCCCTCTACGTATATTTCACTGGCGTTTCTGACGCTGCCTCTGTTTCTTCTTGCTGTTGCCGGTCTATTTGAATTCGCCATTCCATACCCCTTCTGAATCTAAAAAATCATTCCAGGATCTTTCTCTCAAAAATCCTGAGTTTTGCACTCTTCGAACGAGAGTTTTCTTCCATTTCCTCATCACTGGGAAGGATTGGTTTCCTGGTGATGACTCTCCCCCTGGACTTCTTCCCACATACACATACCGGAAAATCCGGCGGACAGGTGCAGGGATTCTCGTTTTTACGAAAAATCGTCTTTACGATCCGGTCTTCCAGCGAATGGAAGGTAATGATGCAGATCCTGCCTCCGTCATTTAAAATATCTATCATCCCGTCAAGGGACTCCCGAAGCACATCAAGCTCTCTGTTCAGTTCTATCCGGATAGCCTGAAAGGTCCGTTTGGCAGGATGTCCTCCGGATGCCTGCATTTTCATAGGAATTGCTCCCCGGATAATTTCAGTCAGCTCACCGGTAGTCGTGATAGGGGATTCCTTTCTGGCTGCCACAATATGCTTCGCAATGTTTTTCGCAAATTTATCTTCTCCGTAATCACGAATGATACGGTATAATTCCTGTTCCTCATAGCCGTTGACAATGTCACTGGCGGTCTGGCTCTGCCTCTGATCCATACGCATATCCAGCGGCGCGTCGACGCGGTAAGTAAAACCGCGCTCCTCATTGTCAAGCTGATAGGAAGACACTCCCAGATCCAGGAGAATTCCGTCCACCTTGTGTATCCCGCGGGCAGCAAGCTCATTCACCATGTAACAATAATTGCTGCGAATGATTGTCACCTGTTTATAGGCGGCCAGCCGTTCACTCGCAGCAATTATCGCATCTTGGTCTTGATCTATGCCAATAAATCTCCCCTTGGCAGAAAGTCTCCTGCATACCTCCAGGGCATGTCCCGCGCCTCCTAAAGTGCCATCCACATAGATTCCATCCGGTTTTACCCTTAAACCGTCAATGGTCTCTTCCAGTAATACAGATTTGTGTTTAAATTCCATTTCCGTCTCCTGTTGGACTCCCAAAGATTTTCAATTAAATGACAATACCCATCTTCTCCATACTTTCGGCGATGCTGTCCATATCGTCATAATTGCAATTCTCGCTCCACTTTTCTTTGCTCCAGACCTCAACCCGGTTTAAATTACCTGTGAGCACCACATCCTTATCCAGACCAGCGAATTCACGTAACGTCTGCGGTACGAGAATTCTCCCCTGCTTGTCCAGTTCACATGTGGTAGCGCCTGCTACAAAAAATCGTGAGAAGGCTCTTGCGTCTTTATTCGTAAGTGGTAATGCTCTGAGCTTCTCTTCAAAGGCTTCCCATTCATCCATCGGATAAATAAAAAGACAACCATCAAGTCCCTTGGTCAGGACGAACTCTTCCCCTAAGGGTTCCCTGAACTTGGAAGGGATAATCAAACGCCCCTTCGCGTCGATTGTATGATTGTACTCACCCATGAACATGTAACTCACCTACTCTCAGGAAATACGAGTCTCCCCCTCGTACTTCAGGGTGTAAATGGTTTTCTCTGCCACTTCTCCTCCATTTGCCACCACTATTCTCCACTTTCTACCACTTATGTGATTATTCTAAACCATTTGTATGGAAATTACAAGTGGCAAACGAATTTTTTTTCTATGGAAAAGTTAATTCCTGAAAAGAAGAGCTCTGCCTTCCGTAGAAAGCAGAGCTCTTTTTCATGTCATATTCTGATATTCGCTGATCAGTTCATCAAGTTTCCGGCTGATCTTCATGTTCTTCTGCAGATCCTCCCGGCTGTTGATCCGGTGATCCAGCTTTTTCTGAAGCTTCATTATTTTTCGGAACAGCTTCTGTTCCACCGTCATTATCCCGGACTTCTGCTTCCCGGGCAGCCCGTTCTTCTGCTTCATAATCCTGTTCTCTCCTGCGTTTTCTGAGTGCTGCCCTTTTTTTCGCCATGGTTCGCTTTACCGTGACCACGATGCCGCAGATAACAAACAATGCAGCAGAGATCGCCTGAGAAATTCCAATGGATGTTCCCGGTATCAGAAGCTTGTCGGTACGAAGCCATTCAAAAAAGAACCGACCCAGACCATATCCGCTCAAATAACGAAGGAATATTTCCCCATGGAAACGCTTCTTTCTTTTCCAGACAAGAAGAAGTAAAAACAAAATCAGGCACCACAGGCTTTCATACAGAAATACCGGGTGTACCTGAATATAAGAGGTACCTCCCATGGTAATCAGATTTTCCCTCATGGCAGAGCTGACTTCTCCGGATCTCACGGCAGACAGCGGAAGCTGCATGGCAAGGACATTGTTCGTGTATTCGCCAAAGGACTCTCTGTTAAAGAGATCGCCCCACCTTCCTATTATCTGCCCAATGAGAATTCCCATACTGGCAGTATCTGCCATCTGCATAAAGGATAATTTTTTTATCCGGCAGAAAAGCGCAGCCCCAAGGGCGCCCCCCAGCAAACCGCCATAGAACGCCATACCACCGCTTCTGGCATTGAAAATCTGCATCACATTTCCCTTGTACTGATTCCAGGAAAAAGCCACATAAAACAGTCGGGCACCAATAAAACCAGTGACCAGTGCGATAATCGTCATGCTCAGATAATTATCCTGATTCTCATTGCATCTTTTTGCCTCCAGTACCACGAAAGCAAGTCCGAGAATCATTCCCACCGCAATGAGCACGCCGTAAAAGGTTATCTCAAACCCAAACACGCTGACAGATCTTCCCACATAATTGAAATTCAGTCCCAGATTGGGAAAACGAATCGACATATCCATAAAACACCTTTATTATACGTTGAAACGGAACAGAATCACATCGCCATCCTGTACAACGTAATCTTTTCCTTCCATTCTTACCAGTCCCTTCTCTCTGGCCCCCGCATAGGAACCACAGTCCAGAAGATCCTGATAATTCACAACCTCTGCCTTAATAAATCCTCGTTCAAAATCAGAATGGATTTTTCCCGCTGCCTGAGGAGCCTTTGTACCGATCTTGATCGTCCATGCTCTTGTCTCATCTTCTCCGGAGGTCAGGAAACTCATCAGTCCAAGAAGATGGTAGCTTGCTTTTACCAGCTTTTCCAGACCGGATTCCTGAAGTCCCAGATCCTCCAGAAACATTTTTTTCTCATCCTCATCGAGTTCGGAAATCTCTTCCTCAATCTGGGCGCAGATTACAAAAATCTCACTGTTCTGCTCTGCTGCATATTTCCTTACTTCCTGCACATACTCATTGGAAGCGCCGTCATCTGCCAGGTCATCTTCGGAAACATTGGCTGCATAGATAACCGGTTTCCAGGTCAGCAGATTGTAAGTCGCCATCCATGCTTCCTCATCCTCTGTCTCCAGCTCCATGGTAATAGCCATTTTTCCATCTTCCAGATGGGCTTTGACCTTCTGAAGGAAATCCAGTTCCTTTGCAGCTTCCTTATCCATGCGCGCGGTCTTGGTCACTTTGGCAATTCTTCTCTCCAGAATTTCCAGGTCTGAGAAAATCAGTTCCAGATTGATCGTCTCAATATCTCTGAGCGGATCAATGCTGCCATCCACGTGGATAACATTCGAATCCTCAAAGCATCGAACCACATGAACGATTGCATCCACCTCACGAATGTTCGCCAGGAACTGGTTACCAAGTCCTTCACCTTTGGATGCGCCTTTTACAAGTCCTGCGATATCTACAAATTCGATCACTGCCGGCGTCACCTTTTTGGAGTGGTAAAAATCCCCCAGAAGCGCCAGTCTCTCATCCGGCACAGTAACAACTCCCACATTCGGGTCAATGGTGCAGAATGGATAGTTCGCTGATTCCGCACCTGCCTTTGTAAGAGAATTAAACAGTGTACTTTTTCCAACATTCGGTAAACCTACAATACCAAGCTTCATAGCAAGTCCCTTTCCTTTATCTTTTTTCTCCGAAAATCTATTTTTTGATTATTTTCCCAATTTTCTTCACATATTCTACCATAACGTTCTCTTCGAATCAACCGGGTATTCTTGCGCCTCTCTTCAGTCGCGGGACATGATCATGAGGAGGCTCCCTTTTGTAAAGGTAACCCGCGCCATCGGTGAGATAATCTCATTGCTTACCGTCAGCCCACTGTCTGCGACCGTAAGATGATGGTCATAAAGCGGATATTTAAATCCCTCCAGAGTCAGTCCTTCCACCTCTCCCCCCACAGGAAAAAAGGAGACAAACTGACCAAACTGATTTTCCCGTTCCAGAACCGTTCCGCTTTTAATAAGCGTAACATAGTTATTGGAGTCCGCCATAGTGACAGACACCCCTTTATTCTCTCCCATAGAAAGGAGTTCAAGATTTGCGATGATATGGTCAAGCCTGCTTCCTGTCGATCCCAGAAGAAGAATATTTGCCGAACCTTTCTGAATAGCCAGGTTTGTGGCAGATTGTGTATCCGAATCGTCTTTTTCCGGTTTCAGGCGGAGTATTTCCACATTTTGCAAAGTGTCCAGATATATTTTCCCCTTTTCGGACAGGCTGTCAAAATCTCCCACAATTACATCCGGCGCAAGGCCTGTTTCCATAAAAAATTCCAATCCCTTATCTGCTGCAATAAGACACAGCCCGCCATCCTGTCTTTCTTCTTTTATCCTTTTCAAAAAATCGAGGGCAAAACCTTTCTGGATATTGCCCCCGCTTACAATCACAGTATCAATCATGCTGTATCTCATTCAATCGTATCCCCGATTTCCTCAATCCTGTTTTGGATATGCCTTACATTTGCTGCGATGTCACCCTCGAACACCCAGGAGCCTGCCACAAAAAGATTGGCACCTGCTTTCATAACCGTCTCCAGTGTATCCTCATTAATTCCACCATCTACCTGTATATCCACATCCAGCCCCTCACGGTCGATCAGTTCCTTAAGCTCCTGAATCTTCTCTGTGCAGTCCTCAATATATTTCTGTCCTCCGAATCCCGGCTGTACGGTCATCACCAGAACGAAATCCACATCCTCCAGCATATGGCTGATGTCATTTACCGGGGTAGCCGGTTTGATGGACAATCCCACTTTCACGCCGGCATCGCGGATACGCTCAATCGTTCTCTCCAAATCCTCACAGGCTTCTGCGTGGACAGTAATAGAGTCTGCTCCACAGTCAACAAAGTCCTGAATATATCTTTCCGGCTCTGTTACCATAAGATGTACATCGAAAAACATCCTGGATTCCTTTCGGATGGATTTAATCACAGGCATTCCGAACGAAATGCTGGGTACAAAGTCCCCATCCATAACATCGATATGAAGCCACTGAATTCCTTCTTTTTCCAAAATTCTGATCTGTTCGCCCAGGCGGTTAAAATCCGCAGATAATATAGAAGGGCACAACTGATACATAATTAGTATCTCCTTTTCTCTTTTAATTCCTGATATAGTTCTAAGTAATTCTCATAACGCAGGCTGCTGATTTCCCGCCTTGCAAGCGCTTCCTTCACCGCGCAGTCCGGCTCGTGGATATGACGGCAGCCCTGGAAGCGGCACTGATTTTCATATTTTCTGAATTCCGGAAAATACCCGCCAAGTTCATCCTCTTCCATATCGGTAAGATAAAGTGAGGAAAAACCCGGTGTATCCACCAGAAACGTATCTTTTTCCACAGGTATCACCTGAGAATGCCGCGTGGTATGGCGGCCTCGTTTCAGCTTTCTGCTGATCTCACCTGTTTCCATCTGGATTTCTCCCTGCATGCAGTTCGTCAGGGACGATTTTCCCACTCCGGATGGTCCTGCCACAACTGTGGTTTTTCCCCGAAGGATGTCACGTACCTCCTCCAGTCCATCCCCGGTCAGAGTACTGGACAGTATCACGCGATACCCACAGCCTTCATAAGTGTCCAGAAGCTCCCGCTGCTCCTCTTCTGAAGCCAGATCTTTTTTGTTAAAGCAGATTACCGCAGGAATTCCCTGCTGCTCCATCATGATCAGGAACCGATCCAGAAGTAGAAAATTCGGCTTCGGATTTTCCATTGCAAAAATAACAAAGGCCTGATCCACATTGGCAACTGCGGGACGGATCAGGGAATTTTTTCTGGGAAGGACAGCCGTTACGCTGCCCTCCTTTTCTTTTTCGTCCAGGACATCAATCTCCACATTATCCCCCACAAGAGGCTTGAAATTATCTTTCCGGAAGATTCCTTTTGCCCTGCATTCGTAGATTTCTCCGTTTTCTGCAAAGATGTAATAAAATCCTGCAATTCCTTTTATGATTTTCCCCTGCATGCACTACTCAACTTTCTCAAAAGTGAGCGGGTAATGTCCAAGTTCCTGATAATTTCCGTCCACCATCTCAGACAGGTACAGGGTTCCTTCACTGATTCCCGGTGCTCCGGTAATATCAAGCTGATACGGGAAGGTAAGCTGCTGGCCTTCCACCACTACGGAAGCAGTAGGCTGTCCATTCACATCCTGTACAAGTTCCAGGCGTACCTTTCCGCCACTATAGCCAGAAGGCGTATTCAGTCTCTGCGTACATTTCCAGACTTCTCCTGCCGCAACAGCTGCGGAATTATCTGTGCCGGCACCAGAAGCTCCCGGCTCCTGATCACCGGTGCTGACAGTGATCGTCATCGGCTGGTCAGGGTCTGCATAGGAATATCCTTCCGGACTCTGGGAAATGACTTCTCCGGCAGGAACATCCGGATTTCTCTCCTCATTTACCGTTATGGCAATGAATTTTCCAAGAGTTGTCAATGCCTGGTCTCTTTCCATACCTACTACATCCGGAACCTCAGCACTGTCCCCGTAGTCCACACCACGGCTGACAACCAGTGTCACAGTATTACCGGATTTTACCGTATTTCCGGAAGACGGCTCCGTATAATAAGCGTAGCCCGGATCTACCAGAGGATATCCATTTTCATCCAGTTCACTGTATATTCTCTGAACTTCCACATTCAGTCCCAGATTTTCCAGAGCTGCCTGAGCTTCGATTCCGGTATATCCATCCACGTTTGGAATCGTCACATCCACTGCACCCTTGCTTACGTAATATTTAATCGTAGAATTTGGTTCCACCTGAGTTCCTCCCACAGGATCCTGGGAAGAAATTTTTCCTTTTTCCTGTGTGGATGCTTCTTCTCCCATAGACTGCATTCCGATATTGGAGGAAGCCAGCAGCTCGCGAGCCTCTTTCTCCGTATGTCCCACAAGATCCGGAACTGTCACCAGCCCATCGTCTTCGGGTGTCTGCTGAACCTGCTGTGTCTGCTGCGTCTGATTTTCCTTGTTTCCGCCGATAAGGCCGGATGCTTTTCCAATAACTACGATCAGAACCACAAGAAGTGCAGCTCCTGCGATCAGTGCAATGATCGTAAGTGCGATCCCGCTGCTTCTCTTTTTCTTTTTGCGCTGTTTTTCTCTTCTTGACCGTTCTCTTTCCCGCTCACGCTCGCGCTCTCTGCGGCTCACCCTCGGTTCTTCATCTTCATCGTAATCAAAATCATAATCCGTTTCATTCAGTTCTTTTTCAAGAGCCTCAATGTCATTTTTTACATTTTGCTTGGGAGTATGTTTAATCTCTCCCAGCTCTTTATCTGAAATCACAACGGTTTTGGCATCGTTGTCCACAGAAGTCAGTTTTACAAAGTCACCCTGCGGATCGATCAGAGAATGCTTGAGGTCTGCGATGACCTCCTCCATCTTACCGTAACGGCGATCCACACTCTTTTGTGTACACTTACAGATAATCTGCTCCAGGCTGTACGGAAGATCAGGCGCATAAACACTTGGAGGAACCATTTCCTCCTGAAGATGCTTGATCGCAATGGCAACCGTAGTATCCCCTTCAAACGGAACCCTGCCTGTAACCATTTCATATAATGTGATACCCAGGGAATAAATATCGCTCTTTTCGTCGCTGTAGCCGCCGCGAACCTGTTCCGGAGAACTGTAATGCACGGAACCCATCACATTGGAACTGATGGTATTGGAAGATGCTGCTCTGGCAATACCGAAATCTGTCACCTTCACTTTTCCATCTGTGGAAATGATAATATTCTGAGGTTTTACGTCACGATGCACGATTCCATGGCTGTGTGCAGCCTCCAGTCCCATGGATACCTGAATGGCAATGCTTGTAGCTTCTTTGACGGAAAGCTTGCCTTTTTTGGAGATATATTCCTTCAGGGTGATTCCTTCGATCAGTTCCATCACGATATAATAGACGCCTTCATCATCCCCCACATCAAATACATTGACAATGTTCGGATGTGTCAGTCCCGCAGCAGCCTGAGCCTCGCTCCTGAATTTCTTGACAAAGGTTGCGTCTTCCCTGAATTCCGGCTTTAAAACCTTAACTGCCACAAAACGGTTCAGTTTATGGTCCATAGCCTTATATACGTCCGCCATTCCGCCGGTACCGATTTTTCCTACTATCTCATAGCGTTCTGCTATAATCATACCCGTTTTCAACATGTTTCCACCTCATTCGTGAATGGTTCTATCAAAATAATTGCAATGTTATCTTTTCCGCCGTTCTGGTTGGCTTCCTGTACGAGGGTCTTTCCTTTCCAGACAATGTCCTCGTCAGGGTTCAATATGATTTCTTCCATCTTTTTATCCTCAACCATATTGCTAAGACCGTCCGAGCACATCAAAATTGTGCTTCCCGGCTCAAGCTTCATGTCAAAGAAATCAATATCTACTGTTTCTTCCGCACCCAGCGCTCTTGTGATGATATTTTTATCCGGATGATTTCTGGCCTCTTCGGCGCTTAATTCTCCCATCCTCACCATCTCCTGAACCAATGAGTGGTCTTTTGTCACCTGTTGGATCTGTTTCTGAATCACGTAAAGCCGGCTGTCACCTACATTGGCCACATATGCGTAATGTCCCACGACAGTAGCCACCACCATGGTGGTTCCCATGCCGCGAAGCTTCTCGTCTTTCTGTGCCTGATCTACTATTTCTGTATTGGCAGTCTCAATGGCATGACGAATGACCTTTACAGGATTATAATCTGCATCTCCCCGAATCTCATCTACCAGGATCTGAACCGCATGGGAAGATGCAAAATCACCTGCATTATGTCCGCCCATACCATCCGCGACAGCAAAAAGATTGGGAAGATTTCCAACTGGGGTGCAGGAAGCGAACACATAATCCTGGTTCATCTTCCTCTTCTGCCCTATATCCGTAGCTGAATATATCCTCATGTCACTTCTCGCTTTCTGTTTTTTCCATATAACTTTTTCTCAGCTGTCCACAGGCACCGTCAATATCGCTGCCCATTTCTCTTCTAATAGTAACATTAATTCCGCATTTTTCAAGTTTTATTTTAAAATTCTCAACCGCCTGGCGGGTAGAGCGCACATAGGAGCGCTCCTTAATGGGATTGACGGGAATGAGGTTTACATGGCAGTTCAGATCATGAATACGCCCCACCAGTTCCTTCGCATCCTCGTCACCATCATTCACTCCGGCCACCAGACTGTACTCAAACGTTATCCGACGTCCTGTCTTTTCAAAATAATTCCGGCATGCCTCAAGGACTTCATCCATGGAATACCTCTGTGCAATGGGCATCAGTTCCCGGCGTTTCTCATCGTTTGGAGCATGAAGGGATAAAGCAAGCGTCATCTGAAGCTTTTCCTCTGCCAGGTCATAAATTCTGGGCACCAGGCCGCAGGTAGATACCGTCAGATTACGCTGGCTGATGTTTAATCCGCCTTCTCCTGTCAGAATGCGGATAAAGCGCAGCAGATTGTCATAGTTATCCAGAGGTTCCCCGGTTCCCATCACCACAACATTGGAAACGCGCTCCCCGGTAATCGCCTGAATACGGTATATCTGATCCAGCATCTCCGATGCCAGAAGATTTCTCGTCCATCCTCCAATGGTGGAAGCACAGAAACGGCATCCCATTTTGCATCCAACCTGGGAAGAAATGCATACAGAATTTCCATGCTTATAACGCATCAGCACACTTTCGATCACATTTCCGTCGCTGAGACGAAACAGATATTTTCTGGTGCCGTCTATTCTGGAAATCTGCTCGTCTACCATCTCAAGGGCAGTCACAGGATAATCTGCAAGCTTTTTCTTCAGAGCTTTGGGAATGTTTTCCATTTCTCCGTAACCTGTCACAAGATGTTCATGGAGCCAGCTGTAAATCTGTTTTGCCCGAAATGGTTTTTCCCCGAGTTCTGCCATGAGAGCTTTCAGTTCCTCTATAAACATCGACTTAATGTCTGTCATTTTTTTCTTTTCCTATTTTCTTCTGAATTTCGCTATAAAAAAGCCATCGGTCTTATGTACTCCAGGCAAAAGCTGCAGATAACCGAGGGCCGTGGTTTCACAATGGAGTTCCTCCGGCAGATAGGGGTCCAGACTCTCCAGACGGAAAGGATAATTGTTCAGAAACCACATCATGTTTTCTTCGTTTTCTTCTTTTGCAATGGTGCAGGTACTGAAAATCAGGGAGCCACGTGGTTTCACATAGTTTGACGCGCGGTCCAGGATTGTCCGCTGAAGAATGACAATCTCATCCTGCTTCTGCGGAGTTACCCGGTACTTAATCTCCGGTTTTTTCCCAATTACACCATAGCCCGAGCAGGGCACATCTGCAAGGACAATGTCAGCCAGAAGTTCTGAATCCTGGTCAAACAGTGTAGCGTCCTGTACTCTTGCCTGAACATTGATGGAATTAATCCTTTGTATATTTTCCTCGATGAGATTAACCTTGTACTGACTCACATCCCTGGCATCAACTGTTCCAAAGCCTTCCATTTTGTCGCCCACATGAAGGCTCTTTCCGCCCGGCGCCGCACAGACATCGATCACATAATCCCCTTTCTGTGGATTTGCCACTTCCGCCACCAGCATAGAGCTCACATCCTGAACCAGAATCTTTCCTTTAATAAAGGCATCAAGAGCCAGAATATGATTAAAACCGGATATATATCGTGCGTAGGGCAGATATGGAGCCGGCTGAACATGAACTCCCTGGTTTTCCAGGCTTCGGCAGGTGTCCTCCACAGAATTCAGATACGTCCTGCAGCGCACAGTGACAGGCTTTTCCTCCAGAAAGTCTGCCAGGATTTTTTCTGTGATTTCTTCTCCATAAGCATCCAGCCAGCGGTTTACAAGCTGCTCCGGCATGGAATATTTTATGGAAAGATAGCGCACCACATTTTCCTCCCTTGCGGGGAAACGAACCTGATTCATTTCCCGTGCCACAGTACGCAGTACCCCGTTTACAAATGGTTTCAGATTATAAAAGCCTTTCCGCTGTGTGAGTTTCACTGCCTCATTGCAAACGGCACTGTCCGGTACGCTGTCCATATACTTCAGCTGATAAACCGCGCTTCTTAATATTTCCCGGATGGCCGGCTTCATTTTGTCCACCGTCACCTTGGAAAAAGAATCAATAATATAATCAATCTGAATACGGTATTCCAGAGTTCCTTCGCAGACCCTGGTAATAAAAGCCCGTTCCTGTTTAGGCAGGAACTGGTATTTGGAAAGGGCATTCCGGATCGCGATATGGCTGTGCTCGCCCTCTTCCTCGATCTGAAGTAAAATCTCCAGTATCATTTCTCTGGAATTGATTCCATTAGTCGTCACGGTTTCTACCTCCGGCCAGAATAATCAGTCGTAAAAGCTGTAAAACAGAGGATGCCAGTGCTGCCACATAGGTCAGTGCAGCAGCCGTCAGTACCCTTTTTGCTCCTGCGTTCTCTTCTCTGCTCAGGATTCCCGTGGTCTCCAGCATACGGAGTGCCCTGGAAGAGGCATTGAACTCCACCGGCAGAGTCACAAGCTGAAAAAGGACTGCAAGGGAAAAGAGCACAATCCCCAGCGTTGTCAGGGACTTTACAGAAAAAAGCAGTCCCGCCAGAAAGATCGGCCAGGAAAGCGAAGACCCCAGATTAGCAATAGGGACAATGGCGGAACGCAGATTCAAAGGCGCATAGTTTGATGCATGCTGGATTGCATGTCCGCATTCATGGGCAGCCACACATACGGAGGCTACGGATGTCTGTCCGTACACATCCTGTGACAGTGCCAGCCTTTTCGTCCTGGGATCATAGTGGTCTGTCAGACTGCCGGAGATGGGAATGATCTCCACATCATAGATGCCCACTGCATGCAGGATTCTCTGCGCGGTCTGCGCTCCGGTCAGGCCGGAATCGCTGCGCACACGGCGGTATTTTGCAAAGGTACTTTTCATTTTTGCAGATGCCGCCAGAGAAAAGATCATTCCAATGATCAGAATAAAATACGTCGGGTCAAAATAAAAACGAAAAGGATATCCGTAATACATACCATCACTCCTTGCTGTCCGTAAATCTGGTTCCTGTTTCTATCTCATATCCACGAAGAAAGGCATCTGCCTTCATCCGCTTCTTTCCTTCAAGCTGGACCTCTGTAAGCACCAGAACCCCTTCGCCACAAGCCACATGGATTCCTTTTTTATCCGTAAAGAGAACCGTTCCCGGCATTGCAGATTCCGCCTTTTTCTCCTCCACAAAGCTGCTCCAGACTTTCAATGTCTTCCCATGTAAAAAAGTATAGGCACTTGGCCATGGATTCATTCCCCTTACCAGACGTTCCAGCTCACAGGCACTTCTGGAAAAGTCAAGTTTTCCCATCTGCTTCGTAATCATGGCTGCATATGGCGTAGGACTTTCTTTGGGCTGCTTTTCATACACAGCTGTACCATCAAAAATGTGAGGAAGCGTCTCTACCAGTAAGTTTGCCCCGGCCTGCGCAAGTTTATCAAAAAGACTTCCTCCTGTCTCCTCATCTGTGATCGGCACTGCAACTTTCGCGATCATGTCGCCGGTGTCCAGCCCCTCTCCCATTTTCATGATGGTCACACCGGACTCTTTTTCCCCGTCGATCACTGCCTGCTGAATCGGCGCTGCCCCGCGGTACTTCGGAAGAAGGGACGCATGAATGTTGATACATCCATATTTGGGCATTTCCAGAATGCTTTTCGGGATGATCTGCCCAAACGCGGCCACCACAATAATGTCCGGATTGATTTCCTTAAGAACTGCCTGAAACTCCGGTTCCCTCACCCGGACAGGCTGATATACCGGAATCCCGTGTTTTAATGCTTCTTCTTTTACCGGAGTCGGCAGGAGTGTTTTTCCTCTGCCCTTCGGCTTATCAGGCTGTGTCACAACACCGACAACCTCATAATCCGCTTCTACCATGGCATGAAGAGGTGCCACGGCAAAATCAGGAGTTCCCATATAAACAATCTTCATGCTTATCCTCATTCCTCCTCGTCATCGTAGGTTACATGATGAAGCTCGCCCTCTACCAGACGGGTGTACATTTTTCCATCCAGATGATCGATCTCATGACAGAAAGCACGGGCGAGAAGCTCTTCTCCTTCATACTCCGCTTCCTTCATATCCATATCCAGTGCTTTTACTTTTACGTAATTTGGCCTGGTGACCTGTCCGGACATACCCGGCACACTTAAGCATCCTTCTTCTCCTGTCTGTTCTCCGGAACTTTCCACAATCTCCGGATTGATCAGAATAATCGGTCCTTCGCCAACGTCAATAACCACAATACGCTTCAGAATTCCCACCTGAGGTGCAGCAAGACCTACACCACATGCATCATACATGGTTTCCAGCATGTCCGTAATTAATTCCCGGATACGCGGAGTAATTTCCTCTACCGGTCTGCATTTCTTGGACAATACCGGATCGCCTTCTGTTCTGATTGTTCTCAGTGCCATTCTTATCAATCTCCCTTTCTTTTCGTATGTTATCTTAACAATAGTATGTGAAAATTCTATGAAAAATCAAACTGTATATAAACCTTCCGGAACCCGGAATTGATTTCAATGTATTTTTCCAGCTTGTTTTTAAGAGAAACAAGACATCCATACTCATAATGCTTCACATAAATCACTTTTTTGTAAACATCTTTTATCTTTCCCACAGATGCAGCAGCGGGACCTATGATATGAAATTCAGGCTCCGTGCAGATCTTTTGGATAAAGACTCCAATGTAATGCATCGCCTGCCCCAGAAGCTCCTCATCAGCACATGAACCCAGTATTGCCAGCATATGCGCAGCAGGCGGATAATCCAAAAGATTCCGATATCCCATTTCCTCTTCATAAAAAGCAGGATAATCCTGAACAGCAGCAGCCTGAATGCTGTAATGCTGGGGATTGTAGGTCTGGACGATCGCCCTCCCGGCCTTTTCCCCTCTTCCTGCCCTTCCCACAGCCTGGGTCAGAAGCTGAAAGGTTCTCTCCCCACAGCGGTAATCATCCGTATTCAGAGAAAGATCTGCTGCGATCACCCCCACAAGAGTGACATCAGGAAAATCATGCCCTTTTACGATCATCTGTGTACCAATGAGGACATCTGCCTCATGTGCTGAAAAAGAAGCCAGAATATCCTCGTAACTTCCCTTTGTCCTTGTGGTATCAAAGTCCATGCGAAGAGCACGGATACCCGGAAAACACTTCGTTACCACCTGTTCAATCTGCTGCGTTCCAGCCTTAAATCCTCCGATATATGGAGAGCCGCACACCGGGCATTTATCCGGCTTGGCAGTTTCGTATCCGCAATAATGGCATACCAGACGGCGATTGTTATGTTCGGATAAAGACACATCGCAATGCGGACATTTCATCACATGTCCGCAGGAACGACAGGATACAAATCCCGCATAGCCTCTGCGATTCAGAAAAAGCATGATCTGCTCTTTTTTCTCCAGACATTCTCCCATGGCAGACTTCAGTTCCCGGCTGAGTACCGAACGGTTGCCCGCTTTCAGTTCTTCCCTCATATCAACCACAGATACGCATGGCAGAGGTCTTTTCTGAAAGCGCGCATCCAGTTTTACCAGTAAATACTCTCCGGTCAGAGCCCTGTTGTAAGCTTCCAGAGAGGGAGTTGCAGAGCCGAGTACCACACGGGCCCCTTCCATCTGTGCACGGTGGACTGCCGTCTCTCTTGCATGATATCTTGGACTGTTCTCACTTTTGTAAGTAGGCTCATGCTCTTCATCCATCACAATAAGACCCAGATTTGGGAATGGAGTAAAGAGCGCTGACCGGGGACCTACCATCACCTGGATTTCTCCCCGTTTTGCCCGCCGAAACTGGTCGTAACGCTCCCCCTGAGAAAGCCGGGAATTCAGAACCGATACTTTTTCTCCAAATCTTCCATAAAAACGGCGCACGGTCTGATAAGTCAAAGCGATTTCAGGGATCAGAACGATTGCCTGTTTTCCCTGCTGTATAACCTTCTCAATCAGTTCCATATATACCTGCGTCTTGCCGCTTCCTGTCACTCCGTGAAGAAGGACGGGACGGGGTGACGTTTTCTCCCACTCCACAAGGATCTGCTCCACCGCCTCCTGCTGCGGCATACTAAGCGGCATCTTCGGCGTTCTTACAATGTCTTTGCCTTCCAGCGGCATTCGGAAAATCTCATTCGACTCCAATTTTGCAATTTTGTTTTCTTCGAAATATTTCAGGACGGAAGCCGAAGCCCCCAGTTCCTTTGCCGCAGCAACAGCCTCAATCCTGCCATTTTCCAAAAGTGCCTCCAGAAGACGGATTCTCGCTTTAAATCTGGTCGTTTTCATCTCTTCCAGAAGCTTTTCCGCCTCTTCTTTCGGAATGTTTAATGTAATATATCGTTTTTCCTTTGCTTTTACTTTGTTCTGGATGGGGAGGACGGTTTTCAGAGCCTGTATCATGGTGGAACCATAATTTTCCTTCATCCAGGCGGCAAGGGCAATCAGTCTGGATTCTGTGGTTTCCTCATTGCTGCATAGTCCGGCCACTTCTTTCATGCGGCTGGTGTCATATTTTGCTTCATGGGAAAGCCCCATCACATACCCCTTCCGCATATGATTCCCATTTCCAAAGGGAATGGAAACCACCATTCCCACCCTGATTTCTTCCTCTAATTCGGAAGGCACCAGGTACTGGAAGCTTTTATCCAGCTTCTCATGGGAAATGTCTATAATTATATCTGCATATGTCATGTTCTATCTTCCGGCAAGGATATCTGCGATCAGGACGCGTTCGTCCATGGGATATTTTTTCCCCTTGATTTCCTGGTAATCCTCATGGCCTTTTCCTGCAAGAATAATGATATCCCCAGGTTCTCCATGATGGATTGCGTAAGCGATCGCTTCTTTTCGATCTGGAATCTCCACATATTTTCCATCTGTTTTCGCCATTCCCACCTTAATATCATCGATGATGGCCTGTGGTTCCTCATTACGGGGATTATCTGACGTAATGATCGTCAGATCGGCAAGACGCCCGGATACCTCACCCATTTCGTAACGGCGAAGTTTCGACCGGTTGCCTCCACACCCGAACAGGCACACCAGTCTGTGAGGATGGTACTCCCGCAGTGTGGTAAGCAGGCTCTCCAGTGCCATGGCATTGTGTGCGTAATCGATCATCAGGGTGAACTCATCAGAAACCTTCACCATCTCGATACGGCCTTTCACCTTTGCTACCTTCAGCGCCTTGATGATATTTTCCTCAGACACCTGGAAATGGCGGCAGATGGCAATGGCTGTCAGGGAATTATAAATGCTGAATTTTCCCGGAATATCGATTTCCACAGGAAAATCCATAAGCCCTTTCACGTGATAGGAAATTCCAAGGTATCCCTTTCCTCCCACCAGCTTCGCGTCCGCAGCACGCAGATCTGCTTCCGGGGAAAATCCGTACGTTTCCAGTGTACAGGTGTGTCCCTCAATGATTCTGTCAAAATGTTCGTCATCGCGATTTACGATTCCCACACGACACTGCTTTAACAGCATGGCTTTGCAGGACAGATAATGTTCAAAATCCCGATGCTCATTCGGACCGATGTGATCCGGCTCAATGTTGGTAAAAATACCAAAATCAAAAACAAAACCCTGCGTACGGTGCAGCATCAGTCCCTGTGAAGACACCTCCATCACCACACAGTCACAGCCCGCTTCCACCATTTCATGAAAATATTCCTGAATCACATAAGATTCCGGTGTCGTATTTGCAGCGGGAATCACCTTTTCCCCGATGATTGCCTCAATGGTGCCGATCAGACCCACCTTATATCCTGCATTTTCCAGGATGGATTTTACCATATAAGTTGTCGTGGTTTTTCCTTTCGTTCCGGTAATACCGATAGTTTTCAGCTTTTCCGCCGGATATCCGAACCAGGCAGCCGAAATAAATGCCATCGCATAACGGGTATCTGCAACCTGAATCACTGTCACATTTTCCGGGACATTCACAGATTCCTCCACAACCAGTACTGTGGCGCCTTTTTCTGCAGCTTCATGGGCAAATTTGTGTCCATCCACCACGGCTCCCCGGATGCAGAGAAACAGGCAGCCCGGAGTCACTTTTCTGGAATCATAAACAACTGCTGCAATTTCCTGTTCCACATTGCCCTGAAGACATGTATACTCCAAACGTTCTAATAAGGATGATAATTTCATTATACACTCCTCCTGAAAGTGATATCTGTTCAGCTCTTTTTTCTATCATGTGCTGAACATTCACAAATAATGATACTCCTTAATAGGATAACACACCAAAGGCTCCTTTTCAATCTTTGCTTTTTTCTTTCTTACGCAGAAGCATTCTCCCGGCAGAGATGACAGACACCAGAACTGACACCATAATAAGGATTTCAAATAGCTCTCTTCCAGATGAATCTCCTGTTTTGGGGGCGCTGTCCCTGGAGCTGTTCTGTATTTCGGCCTTATTTTTTCCGGTTGCCGAAGCCATTGATTTATCCGCATGCACTTTCACTTCCGCCTGCGATCGTATAGGTTCACTTTCCCCTGTTTCATCTGTCACCACAATAACCTGATTGACCAGCTTTTCATCGATCAGGTCCTCCGGCAGAGTCACAAAGGCTTTCAGCTTCACACAGTCTCCCGGAGCAATCTGCGGAATCCGCGCCTGGGTTTTCGTACTATTCAGTTCTACTCCTTCCTTCTCCTCAAATTGTGCCCGGATATTGGAATGAAGAAACCGCTCTGTACTGATCACGGAATGCAGGGTTCGCTCTCCGGTATTATGGATACTGATCTGATAGGTAATAGTATCACCCGGCCGCGCTTCCTTACAGTCCGCGGTTTTGTTTACGGTAAATGCTGCGGTAAGAGGCTGTGCCACGACTGGCAGAGACGCCTCATGCACGAGGTTTTCCCCATTCATGCTTCCTCTGCTGCCAGGGTATTGTACTGCAGCAGTAACCTTCGGAATCAGCACACCACTTTGCCCCTCGGACAGTTTTGCAGAAAAACAGACTTCCTTTGTCTCTCCTTCCGACAAACGTGTCAACACGGCTTCCTCATCCTGTATGAACAGTTTTGAGTCAGGCTCCCACTCTCCCGGAATATCCGCCCCGTCAGAATTTTCCGTAACAAATTCTGCTTTCAGATGAATATCTGTCAATGGAATTTCCCCGGTATTGGTAACAAAAACACTGTAAGTAAGCCTCTGTCCGGCTTTCGCTGTCTCTTCCTGTGCCTGCATGGAAAGAGAAAAATCCACCTGTGCTGCTTCTGTTTTCAGCATGGCAGACGGTGCCTGTGCAAGAATTTTTATTCCTTCTTCTGATTTTTCCTGTAAGAAAGTCCCGGACGAACAGATTTCCCTTCCTTCGTCCCAACTCTTTTTCAAAGGTGCGTCCTGACTTACCGGATAAACGGCAAAATCCGGCAAAAAACGGTACTCCTGCCGCAATACAACTGGAATCGTCACCTGCCATGTATCTGAATTTCCCACATACTCGGGGAGCTTGCAGGAAATACGACTTATGGTGATATCCCGCCCTTCCTGATTACATACCGGTATCTCATCTGTCAGGAAGCCTTCCGGAAGCAGTTCATATGGATTGTCCAAAAGAAAGTATTCTGACAGGTACATCACAAAGGTAATCCTTCTGTCACACAGAGCAATGCTTTCTTCCGTCTGCGGATTTTCCTCAGGGCAATTTGCCCCTCTTATCGTCATAGTAACCGTACCGCGGCGGCTTTCCCAGTCACTCCAGGACGCCTCCTGCGTAATTGTCAGATTCCCTTTTTCCGCAGATTCTCCTGCTTTCACAGGCTGGCTCATACTGCCTCCAATGACTCCTGCCAGTAACATTGTACACATACCGGCACAAATCCCCTTCCGCCATATTCTGTTTTTTCTCATAGCAGTTCTCCTTTCCAATTTCAAATTGATTAAAAAAAGATGGATTTTCGCGCCGACATGGCGCAGAAGAAATTTATGTCTCTGCAGAATGCAGAGATAAGATGTATTTACTATATGGCAAGTCTGTTTTAAATGCAAGAGCATATTGTAATTATAAAATTTCTTTTAGATTTCCTTTATAAATTTTCTTTTTCTTTTAGAAACGTGACACACTTTGCACACATTTTCCCGATATAATAAATCTCGGATAGATGAAAAACCACTCTCTATCTCCCCCCTCAAAAAAACAGAAACAGGCCGCTCCGAAAACGGGGTGGCTTTTCTGTTGCCTGCAAATAATCTATTGCAATTCCGGGCATGGTCTTTTATAATAAAGGATATTCTAATCACATTATCTGAGAGAAATGAGGTATCTCCTATGAGTGAAAAAATCGTAGTAATTGCATTAGGACACAGAGCACTGGGAACTACTCTTCCGGAACAGAAAGTTGCTACCAGACAGGCTGCCAAAGCCATTGCAGACCTTGTAGAAGAGGGCGTACGTGTCGTAATTTCCCACAGCAACGGTCCGCAGATTGGTATGATCCATACCGCTATGAACGAATTTGGAAAGGCACATCCTGATTATACATTTGCCCCGATGTCCGTATGCTCCGCCATGAGCCAGGGCTATATCGGATATGACCTGCAGAATGCTATCCGTGCAGAATTTTTAAACCGTGGAATCTATAAACCGGTGAGTACCGTCCTCACCCAGACCGTCATCGACCCTTATGATGACGCTTTTGCAGAGCCGGAAAAGATCATCGGCCGCGTTCTTACTGCTGAGGAGGCAGAGGCAGAGGAAGAAAAAGGCAACTTTGTCACAGAGCTTCCGGAAGGCGGATTCCGACGTATCGTAGCAGCTCCTGCTCCACAGCGAATCGTTGAAATTGAGACCATCCGTACTCTCGTAAACGCAGATCAGGTGGTCATTGCAGCAGGTGGCGGCGGTATTCCTGTTATGGAGCAGGGAATTGACCTGCACGGTGCCAGCGCTATTATTGAAAAGGATCTGGCAAGCGGGCTGATGGCAGAAGAGTTAAATGCAGATACCCTGATGATCCTTACCAGCGTAGAAAAAGTCAGCCTGAACCTTGGCCAGGACAACGAAAAATACCTGGACACCATCACAGTGGAGGACGCCAGAAAATACATGGATGACAACCAGTTTGCACCAGGTTCCATGCTTCCAAAATTCGAGGCAGGCATCTCCTTTATTACCAAAGGCGAAGGACGTCGTACTATTATCACGGATATGGCGCACGCAAAGGACGGTTATCGCGAAAAAACCGGAACCATCATCAAATAAGTCTGCTTTTAAAATAAGTGACTGCTAAAAAGCGTCTGGTAAGAAACACCAGACGCTTTTTTCAGTCTCTCCCATCGATTTTTATTCTCTCCGATAGCGCTCTTTTCTTTTACCAATCCGGACTTTTCCATAAAACCACCACAAAAGCCAGACCACTCCATAGCACATGGAAAACTGAATGACATAGATAAAAAACATTGCCGGAAGAGATGTATTTTCCCGGGTCAGCATAATCTCTCCCTCCTGTGCGATTTTTTCCACCGTCTCATCCAGATTTTCATCACCATTTCCCGAAATCCGAACCCAGGCGACTCCTTTTTCTTTTTCTGCAAGAGCAATATAGGAGCCATTCACACAGTCAATCTCTGAAATACTTCCATCTTTTACCCCTGTTTCAAATTCCTTCAGCGTAATTTCTTCCTTCGGGTGTATAGATGACCAGGACAGCCCTGTAAATACCAGTGCGATTACCAGAATTGTTCCGACGATCAGAGGCCATTTTTTTCTTTTTTCTTTCGTCGTTTCTCCCATAGGCACTACCCTCTGTGATTTCTGAGCCACATAATGGCACTGTAGGTATGAAGCACAGCTCCTTCTTTTAAGATAGCTTCATTGAAGAATACCTTTTCATTATGCATCGGCATACCGTAGAGAGGATTTTCTTCTTTGCTTCCGGCGCCGATCAGCATATAGGAGCACGGAATTTCATAGGTATAAGAGGAAAAATCCTCCGAACCCATTCCGCCGCCTTCGTAAACATATACTGCCTTTTCGCCCACCAGATCTTTCGCATATCCGGTTACCTCGTCCACCATCTCCCTGTCATTGATAAGCGGCGGTGCGGACGCAATCTCTGTCACCTGTGCCTCACCGCGGAAGGTCTTTGCCACCGCCTGGGAAATCTCACAGATTCTGCCAAATACAGTCTCCCCAACCTTCCGGTCCAGGGTTCGTATTGTCCCTTCCATAACCGCTTCTCCCGGAATGACGTTTGGAACATCTCCTGCATTAAATTTACCGATGGTTACTACTGCCGGGACCTGGGCCCCCAGCTCTCTTGCCGTAATTTCCTGGAGAGAGAGATAAATATGGGCCGCAATATTAACCGGATCGACACCGGTCTCCGGCATAGCACCGTGACAGCCTTTTCCTTTCACCACAATCCTGAAAAGCGTACAGCCTGCCATACAGGTTCCTTTGCCGCACAGGATCATTCCGGATGGCGTTCCTGAATTTACATGAAGAGCAATTCCTGCATCTACCTTTGGGTTTTCCAATGCACCTGCCGCGATCATACTCTTCGCTCCGGTAAATCCCTCTTCGTCAGGCTGGAACACCAGCTTCACGGTTCCCTCCAGCAGATTCTGATTCTGCTTCAGAAGCTTTGCCGCTCCCAGAAGCATCGCCGCATGCATATCATGGCCACAGGCGTGCATCCTGCCGTTTGTGGATTTAAACTCACAGTCCGTCTGCTCCAGAACCGGAAGTGCATCCATATCCGCACGAAGCAGAAGGGTTTTCCCCCCATTTTCTGAATTCGGTCCGCTTATCTCAGCCACGATTCCGCTTTCACAGATTTCCCGTGGTTCATAGCCAAATTCCCTGAGCTTTTTCATTACAAATTCTTTTGTCCTCGGAAGGCTTTTCCCGGTCTCCGGATTTTCGTGGATTTCCCGGCGGAAACCAATGATTTCCTGCTCCAGTTCCTCTCCCTGTTTCAAAAGTAATTCTTTTACCTGTTCTGCTGTCTGTTCCATAATATACATCCCTTTCTGTCTTTTCTGTTTCGAATTATGATGCAGCACTTCACATTTTCCGGAAATTTCATAAAAATATCATAATTATTGTAGCCATTTTATAGAATTCTTTCAAGGTCTAAATTGCCAATCCTGAATTTTCCTGCTATAATGATAGCGAACTTGGATCTGTTCGTGATTTTACCTGCCGGACAGTTACAAGAGAGTTCATATTAACAAGGAGGATTCCCATGGAACAAATTAAAATTCCTATGGGCTATCATGCAGATCTGAATCTTCATGATACTCAGGTAGCAATAAAAACAGTAAAAGACTTTTTTCAGCAGACACTGGCTCAGAAGCTGAATCTTCTCCGTGTCTCCGCCCCTATATTTGTAGACCCGCGTTCCGGCTTAAACGATAATCTGAATGGCGTGGAACGCCCGGTAAGCTTTGACATCAAAGGACAGGAGGGCGATGCGGAAATCGTACATTCCCTTGCAAAATGGAAACGTTATGCTCTGAAAAAATACGGTTTTTCCCATGGTGAGGGCCTGTATACAGATATGGTGGCCATCCGCCGCGATGAAGATCTGGATAACATCCATTCCATCTATGTAGACCAGTGGGACTGGGAAAAAATTATTTCAAAAGAAGAGCGTAACATGGATACTCTGATCAGTACCGTACGTTCCATCTACAGCGTTCTTCGAAAAACGGAAAAATACATGGCTGTTCAGTATGACTACATAGAGGAAATTCTTCCAAGGGAAATTGCCTTCGTAACCACTCAGGAGCTTGTGGATATGTATCCGGACTGCACTCCGAAAGAGCGTGAATACAAGATTGTAAAAGAAAAAGGAGCCGTCTTCCTCATGCAGGTAGGCAAAACCTTATCAAACGGCGAGCGTCATGACGGACGTGCACCGGACTATGATGACTGGGAATTAAACGGCGATATTTTAGTTTACTATCCTGTACTTGATATTGCCCTGGAGCTTTCCTCCATGGGTATCCGCGTAGATGAAGAATCTCTGGACCGACAGCTTACACTTGCCGGCTGCGATGCCCGCAGAGAACTGGATTTCCAGAAAGCGATTCTGAACAGAGAACTTCCTTATACCATCGGCGGTGGTATCGGACAGTCCCGTATCTGTATGTTTTTCCTACGCAAGGCTCATATCGGAGAGGTTCACGTTTCTCTGTGGCCAAAAGAAGTTCAGGAAGAAGCAGCCGCACACGGTATCCAACTGCTCTAAAACAAAAAGCAGCAATAGATGCGCTGTCAGGAGCTCTGGACAGCGCAGTTGAAATGAGGGATCATCATTGAACATATTATTTTTCCTGACGCCCAAAAGCGAAGTGGCGTACATTTTTGAAAACGAAACCCTGAGACAGACACTGGAAAAAATGGAGCACAGAAAATTTTCCTGTATCCCTATCCTCAGTCCGGATGGAAAATATACAGGTACGATTTCCGAGGGGGATCTTCTTTGGGGTCTGAAGCGTCTGAATATCATAGATCAGAAGGACGCTGAGGGAGTACCCATTATGGCAGTTCCACGCCGTGCCACCTACAAACCGGTACACATTAATTCCAATATGGAGGATCTCCTGGATCGTGCCATCAACCAGAATTATGTGCCTGTGGTGGATGACCAGGGTTATTTCATCGGTATCATCACCCGAAAGGCCATCATCAAATACTGCTATAATGAACTGAAAAAAACAGCCGGGGAGTAAAAACTCCCGGCTGTTTTTTAAAGCACCTTGGAAAGAAAGTCCCGAAGTCTCGGATTTTTCGGGTTTGCGAAAAATTCTTCCGGCGCGTTTTCTTCCTGAATGATCCCGTCATCAATAAATAATACACGGGTGGCAACCTCTCTGGCAAATCCCATCTCATGGGTAACCACCACCATGGTCATGCCGGACTGCGCCAGTTCTTTCATCAGCTCCAGAACCTCTCCTACCATCTCCGGATCCAGTGCGGAGGTTGGTTCGTCAAACAGCATTACATCCGGATTCATCGCCAGAGAACGTGCAATGGCAATACGCTGCTTCTGCCCTCCGGACAGCATATCCGGATAGGTGTCCGCTTTCTCCGGAAGACCTACACGTGCCAGAAGCTCATCTGCCTTCCTGGATGCTTCTTCTTTTGTCATCAGCTTTAAGTGTACCGGTGCCAGCATAATGTTTTCCTTTACCGTCTTATGCGGAAACAGATTAAACTGCTGGAACACCATACCAATCTTCTGGCGATGACGGTTAATGTCCACCTTCGGATCTGTAATATCCGTTCCTTCAAAAAGGATTCTTCCTCCGGTCGGCTCCTCCAGAAGATTCAGAGAACGCAGGAAAGTGGATTTACCGGACCCGGAAGGACCGATAATGGCAACCACTTCTCCCTGGCAGATATCTGTGGAGATTCCGTTCAGAACCTGGTTGGTTCCAAAAGATTTTTTCAGTCCCTGTACCTGAATCAATACTTTACTTTTATCAACGCTCACTGGTTCTTAACCTCCTCTCCAGCTTGTTCATGAAAAAGGTCAGTGTCATAACAATTACAAGATAAATCGCAGCCGCAGCCATCAATGGCCAGAATGCGTTATAGGTACGGCTCTGAATCAGCATCGCGCCCTTTGTCAGATCCATCATACCGATATAACCAATGATGGAGGTTTCCTTAATCAGTACGATGAATTCATTTACCAGAGCCGGAAGGACATTTTTAAATGCCTGGGGAATGATAATGAGGCGCATGGTCTGTGAATAATTCAGGCCAAGACTCCTGCCGGCCTCGGTCTGCCCCTGGTCAATGGACATGATACCGGAACGGACAATTTCTGCCACATAAGCGCCGGAATTGATTCCGAAAGAAAGCCCTCCCACGATGATCTTATTCATACTCACAGAACCAAAAATTACAAAGTTCATGATCAGAAGCTGGATCATACTCGGCGTACCGCGGATCACTGTCAGGTATACCCGGCAGATGGCATTTAAAATCTTAAATTTCCCGGATTTATCATGAGCAGTCCGGACAATCGCCACCAGAAAACCGATCACAATGCCCACGATTACCGCAAAGACCGTAATGATCAGAGTAGTCTTCAAACCATCCAGCAGCCAGAGGTAGCGATCTTCTTTGATAAAATTAACATAAAAACCGTGTTTGATATTTTCCCACATAATTTACCAACTTTTTCCCTTGAAAAGAGCTGTTGGCGAAAAGGTCAACAGCTCTGTCGATAGTATTTGAGTTTACGGTACCGGATTATTCTTTTACGATAATAACCTGGCTTGCATTTGCGTATGTGTCTGTGAAGTTTACGCTTTCTTTTCTGTCTTCTGTAACGGTCATGCCTGCTGCGCCGAAGTCTGCTTTACCGGACTGTACAGCTGCCAGAATCGCATCAAATTCCATATCTTCGATCTTCAGCTCATATCCAAGCTTATCACAGATTGCCTGTGCGATATCCACATCGATACCTACGATCGCATCACCTTCGTGATATTCATATGGCTCGAACTCAGCGTTGGTTGCCATAACCAGTGTTCCGTTGGAGCGGTCAGTATCTTCCGGGGACTCATATGGAGTCTGACCTATTTCATCGCCGATGTAGTTGGACATAATGGAATCAATGGTTCCGTCCTCTTTTAATTCCTTTAATGCGCCGTTCATTTTATCCAGAAGCTCTTCGTTGTCTTTCTTTAAGCAGATTGCATATTCTTCCTCTACAAACGGGTCATCCAGAATCTTAAGTCCTTCTGCATTCTCTACAAATTTGGCTGCCGGCTGGGAATCGATGATCACACAGTCAACCTGACCTGCCAGAAGGGCCTGAATGGCTTCGCTGCCTTTATTGTAACGTTCAACGGTAGCTCCTTCTGCCTCATAGTCACTTGCTGCAAGGTCTCCTGTAGTTCCAAGCTGAACACCGATGGTTGCTCCTGCAAGGTCATCAATGGATTTTACCTCTTTTGCAGCGGAAACGCTGGATACCATAGATACTGTCATAACTGCACCCAAAGTGAGGGCTGCCAGCTTCTTTGTATTTTTCATAACTCTTTTCCTCCTCTTCGTTTTCCATTGTACAGGAATAATTATGCACCTTTCCTGTATATTTTTCACTTTATTTTAATAATTTTATCATGTTTTTTTCAAAATGCAAGAGTATACTTGAATAATAATTATTTATTTTTTATAATTATCAGGACAAAATATACAAGGAACGTATTCATTATGAAATCGAGGAGGATATTATTATGAAATTTACTAAAATGCATGGCATTGGTAATGATTATGTATATGTAAATTGTTTTCAGGAAACGGTAAAAGACCCATGTGCAGTGGCAAAGTTTGTCAGTGACCGGCACTTCGGCATCGGCTCGGACGGTCTGATTCTCATCAAACCATCCGACATTGCAGACTGCGAGATGGATATGTATAATCTGGACGGTTCCCAGGGCGCTATGTGCGGAAACGGAATCCGCTGTGTGGCAAAATACGTATATGACTACGGAATCGTAAACAAAACCAGCATCAGCGTGGCTACCAAAAGTGGAATCAAGTATCTGGATCTGACTGTAAAAGACGGCAAAGTTTCTACGGTAAAGGTAAACATGGGCTCCCCCATCCTTACTGCAAAACAGATTCCCGTTGTTTCCGAAACCGAGGAGGTTCTGGATGCACCAATTGAGGTGAACGGAGATGTCTACCGGTTCACTGCCGTTTCCATGGGAAATCCCCACGCCATTGTATATATGGACGATGTGGAGCATCTGGAAATCGAAAAAATCGGTCCGGCTTTTGAGAGTCATGTGTTTTTCCCGGACAGAGTAAACACAGAGTTTGTGAAAGTAATCGACAATCATACGGTTCAGATGCGTGTATGGGAACGGGGCTCCGGAGAAACGCTGGCCTGCGGAACCGGTGCCTGTGCCGTCGCGGTGGCATCGATCCTGAACGGCCATGTCGATGGTACGCAGCCTGTAACCGTAAAGCTTCTGGGCGGCGATCTGGAAATCTTCTGGGATCGTGACGACAACCTCGTATACATGACAGGCCCTGCTGCTACTGTCTTTGACGGGGAGATCGACCTTGCTTTTCTGGGAGAGTAAAAAATCATAATCTGATAAATCAACGTACATAAAAACGGGAATGATGTGCTTTTGGAGCATCGTCATTCCCGTTCTGTTAAATATCAATCTTCCGTTTTCATTTCTCTGACAGCTTTCCGAAGTCTCAGCACCATAGACGGCGCCACAGAAAGTTCATCCACACCCATGCGCACAAACTCCCGCGTAAGCTCCGGGTCTGCACCCAGCTCTCCGCAGATTCCCGCCCATTTTCCTGCTTTATGTGCATTTTCAACGGTCATCCGGATCATCCTCAGAATCGCTTTATGATGAGCATTATAAAACTCATCCAGTTTCTCATTCTGGCGGTCGATCGCAAGTGTATACTGTGTCAGATCATTCGTTCCAATACTGAAGAAATCCACAAGCTCTGCCAGTTCATCGCTGATCATAACGGCTGCCGGTGTCTCAATCATAATTCCCTGTTCCGGAACCTTATATGGCACACCATCGCCATCCAGCTCTGCTTTTACAGAATCCACAATCTCATAAATCTTCTGAACCTCTTCCACAGATGTGATCATCGGATACATCACAGAAAGATTTCCAAAAACAGCAGCCCGAAACAAAGCACGAAGCTGTGTGCGGAAAATCTCCGACTGTTTTAAGCAGATACGAATCGCACGATAACCCATGGCAGGATTATCCTCTTTTCCCAGATTGAAATACTCCACCTGCTTGTCTGCTCCAATATCCAGTGTACGGATAATGACCTTTTTCCCTGCCATCATCTGGACAACCTGTTTGTAAGCCTGGAACTGTTCTTCCTCTGCAGGAAAACTGTCTCTCCCAAGATAAAGGAATTCACTCCGGAAAAGTCCAATGCCTCCCGCATCGTTTTCCAGCACATATCCCACATCGCCGACACTTCCGATGTTTGCAAAAATATTAATCTTCTTTCCATCCAGTGTGATATTTTCTTTTCCTTTTAAGCTCTGAAGCAGCTGAAGCTTTTCCTGCTCCTCTTCCATCCTTTTCTTCGCAGCTTCACATTCCCGCTCATCCGGTTCAAAGATGACCTCACCTTTAAATCCGTCAACGACAGCAGTCATACCGCTCTGAATCGCATCCAGATCCATTGGTACGCCAATCAGAGCCGGAATGTTCATCATGCGGGCAAGAATGGCTGTATGGGAATTGGAAGAACCATGAACGGTCACAAAGGCAAGGATTTTTTCCTTGTCCATCTGCACGGTTTCGCTGGGACTCAGGTCTTCTGCCACGATAATCGCAGGTTCGGAAGAATTCAGATCAATGTCTTCCTTTCCCTGCAGATTCTGTACCAGTCGGTTGGAAATATCCCTGATATCTGCTGCCCTTGCCTTCATGTAATCGTCATCCATACCTGCAAACATTTCAGAAAAGTTATCCCCGGTCACGGCAACTGCATATTCAGCATTGACCATCTCAGTGCGGATCATATTGTGTATGGCATCCAGATAGTCCTCATCCTCCAGCATCATCTGATGCACTTCAAATATAGCGGCACTGGTCTCGCCAACCTCTTTCACAGCCTTATCATACAGTTTTTTCAGCTGCTGCTGCGCTTTTTCCACCGCATGACCGACCCTCTCCACCTCTGCATCTGCATCCTGGATCTTATCTCTTTTTACCTGGGAATCGTTCCCTTTCAATACCAGTACAGGACCCATCTGAATCCCTTTGTATACTGTTTTTCCCGAAAATCGCATCATTTTCGCTGCACCTCCACAGGCATTTTTCATTATAAATTCTCTTCGAAAAAGGCTTTCATTCCTTCGAATGCGGTCTCCTCGTCATCTCCTGTAATTTCTACCTCGACAGTCTGTCCGCACTTTACACCCATTCCCATAACTGCCATCAGTCTGGTAGCTTCTGCTGATTTACCGTTCGCCCTGATCACTACCTTACTGGCATATTTCTTTGCTTCTTTTACAAGAAGTCCTGCCGGTCTTGCGTGGATACCGATTTCGTCTTTGATTACATAGCTGAAGTTTTTCATTTTAAATTTCTCCTTTCATTTTGCTTCCTGCTCATCACTGGCCACACGTTCAATGTGCATTGCAAGATATCCGACTTCCGCATCGCTCAGTTTACATTTCAGATTACGCTCGATATGTCTGCACACCGTTTCCGCCATCTCAAATGCCTGGGGGAATTTCACTCTCATATAGTCATTCATATTGACCTTCAGTGTCTCCCCGCTCATTGTGCGGGCAACCATATAGCGGATATGGTTCATCAGACGATTATAGGACAGGGACATAACATCGATGGGCTTTCCCACTTCCTGTTCCACATAGGAAATACATTCACGGACAGCCCGCGCCATCTGCATTGCATGGGAAACCTTTTCATCTTCGATGGCAGAATGGATATGGAGGGCAATATATCCAACCTCATCATCATCTATCAGAATTCCCATTTTCTGCATTAATATTTCCCTGATGCATCCCGCTGTTTTGTATTCCATATGAAACAGAATACGGATATCTTCCGTGAGAGGATTGCTGATCTGCTCATTATTTCTCACACGTTTTACTGCATATTCAATATGATCTGCCATGGGGAAAAGTATGTTCCGGTCGATTTTTCCGAATACCTCTTCTACTTTGTCAAGCACTTCACTGGCAATCTCCAGGTACACTGCCGGAATGGTTTCTGCCATTTCACGGGCATCTCCCCGGTCGTTTGCCTTTTTCAGGGAATAGATGGCAGCCCTGCCTCCCGGCTGGACCACATCTCCTGTCTTCCTGCCAAATCCGATTCCCTTATCCATGATCAGATAGTCTGACCAACTCTCTGAATCATACCCGATCACCACATTATGATTCAGTACTTTTTTTATATTATACATACTTTCCCCATCCTCATCAAATACCAGCCATACGGCTGTGTTTATTCATAAATATCTACTGCAAAGAGCGGTTCTCCTGCCTGAATAGTTCCATCCCCGAGAAGACGGATCTTCTGATTATCTTCCAACTCTGTACACAATACAGGCGATACGATGGAAGGTGCATTGGCTTTCAGATATTCGATATCAAGCTTCAGCATCGGGTCGCCTTTTTTCACCTTCTGTCCGTTTTCTACCAGAACCTCAAAGCCTTTTCCATTTAACTTCACAGTGTCAATGCCCATATGGATCAGAAGGCTGATTCCTGTATCTGTCTGGAATCCAATGGCATGCTTTGTCTCAAATACGAAGCATACCTCTCCGTCTTCAGGCGCTTTTACAACCGGGTCAACAGGTGTTACCACAGCTCCGTCCCCCATCATTCTGCCTGCAAATGCTTCATCCGGTGCAGTAGAAAGATCCGCAGCCACACCTGTTACGGGGCTTGAGATGGTAATTGTTTTTACGACCTTTCCTTCTGCCTTTTCTGTTGCTTTTTCCTCTTCCACAGGAGCTTCCTTCTGTGCGATATATTCTTCCTCTGGTGCTGTCTCAAGGTAATCCTCAAGATTGGATTTTATTACCGTGACTCTTGGTCCGTAAATGATCTGAACACCATTTCCTTTATGAACAACACCGGATGCGCCTGTCGCTTTCAGCATTGCATCATTTACCAGCTCTGCTTTGTATACGGTACATCTCAGTCTTGTTGCACAGCAGTCTACGTCAGAAATGTTTTTCTTTCCTCCAAGACCATTGCAGATGGACTGCGAAAGCTGATCCTCATCACTTCCCTGCGCACCTGCGGAAACGCCGCCGTTCTTGCGTGCTTCCACATCACTTCTTCTGTACAGCTTTACCTCCTCACTGTCATCACGGCCAGGTGTCTTCAGATCCAGTTTTTTGATCAGGAAGCCAAACAGAAAGTAGTAAACGACGAAATAGCCAATTCCTACGATTACGATCCATATCCAGTTTGTCTTGGCATTTCCCTGAAGAACACCAAACAGGAACATATCGATCAGTCCGCCGGAAAAGGTCATTCCCACACCAACGTTAAACACATGCATGAGCATATAGGCAAGTCCTGCAAATACGCAGTGA
>JALERH010000063.1 GCA_022764275.1 Blautia sp.
CTGGCAACTGCTATCTTCGATGTCTTGATGGTTCCGGTAACTACCTTCACCGTGTAGGTTTTCGCCATTCCGCTGGCAAGTGTGATCTTAATTTTTGCGGTTCCGCTCTTAGCTGCCTTCAGGCTGATGGTTCCTTTGGTCTTATCTACTGCTGCAGCCATTAATACGGACTTCTTGCTGGAAGTACAGGAAGCAAGAGAATCACCATTTGCCATGGTTACTGCAAAACTTACGGTCTGACCCTTCTGAATGCTGAAAGAAGTTAACTTGCCTGGGATACCAAGTACCGGTGTTAATTTTGCTCCAACCTCTCTTGTCTCTTCTTTTCCACAAACTGAGCAGGTTCTCTTCTGAACCTCCGGTGCAGATAAGGTTGCTTCTGTAACTGCAGCCCATTCACCAAAGGTATGCTCTCCTGTTGCCGGGATGTCTTCCAGCTCGGTTCTTTCGCCATGGCATACAGAGCATTCACTGTGCTGTTTACCTGGTGTGCCGCAAATCGGCTGACTGTCTACAACTGTCACGATCGTATGCGGAAGCTTCTCTCCGTAAGCAGCGCCGCAGCGTGTACATTTCGCCTGCTCTGTACAGGTAGCAGTACCTCCGGTATGTCCCAGAGCACTTGTAGTCAGATTGGTTACCACATGTGTTCCTGCTGCATCGCTGAAGTTCTTTCCACAGTTTTTGCAGCTCCAGTATTCGATGGTTCCGGATGTGGTGCAGGTTGCAGAAACTGCACTGTGGTGCGTCAGGGTATGACCACCTCCGTAAAATACTTTGGTCTCCTTCTTTCCACACTTCGGACAATCAATGACAATAGAGCCATTGCTTGTGCAGCTTCCAGAAGTCACAACAGTCCCCTTATGGTTGCAGATTGTAACCGGAACCCACAAATAATTTGATGGTAAATCTTCTGATTCTTCGTCTACATAACTGATTTCCACATACTCCGTCACCGGGGCGTCCTCTATACCGAGAACTCCTTCTTTTACGGTAATGGTATTCTGGCTGCCATTCAGTGTCAGATATTTACTATCTTCAGGTATATACAAAGTGAAAGAAGCATCTTCTACAATCGCACCGTTCGGATTCTTCTTATTGTATCGTTTCAGTACAGCACCCATATCTTTTGCCGTTACTGTTGAGCCCGGTTCTGTAATAAAGTCTTCTTTTCCCTCTACACAAGTGAACTCCGAACGAATCCAGAACGTGGTTCCCGCATCTGTTGTATATGTATCGTCATCTCCAAATGGAATCTCGATGTTTGCCCAGATATAGTTATCTACGCTTTCCCCTGTATCCTTTGCCGTAACAGTAATATCATGTGTATCGCTATCTACATTTACTGTAAACCAGTTCGTATCATATTGTCCTAATGTAATGGAGTACTGATCCGAACTCAGTTCTACCGGCTCTTCCTCATTTTCTGAATAATGGAGTACATGTGGTTTCATAACCGCTGACGTACCAGGAAGCATTACCCGATCAGGTTCAACAGAAACATACGCACGGTAAAGATCGCTGGATACGTCTATTCTGAATTCAAGTTCTCTCGTGATACCATATTCTTCGTTCTTTGCGTTGATTCTAACCAGTGCAGGCCCGTAATTCTGACACGTCATTTCCCATATTCCGTCATCATTCTGCTCTGCCACTAATACCGGATTTTCTTTATCCGGCTCCTCGCGAAGATCTTCTACAGAAATATTGGTAATCGTAAGCTCATAGGATTCGCCATACGGATTTTCCTTATTTTCTACGTAGTAATGGAGGATATTGTCATCAAATACTCTCGTGTCTCCCCGAAGCATATCCGTATCTCTGATTTCCTGTACTTCATCGTATGGCTCACGTACGTCTGCCCCGAAACCATCGCTTGCTACTTCCTCTCCATTTACCATTACATAAGCATCCACATTAAAATTGCAGCCATCCTTTAACTGCTCGCGGATTTCATATAATTTTGCTCCGTAAAGAGTGATTCCTGTCTCATCTGCCATGTAAACATCTGAAAGCAGTTCATAATCAATGCGTTCCTCTCTGTCATTCCATACGAAAACTTTCCACTCTACTGTAACAGCCTTCGGATCATGTCCTTCCAGGTTCTCCGTGTTCAGAGGAATAAACAGCTCCTCGTCATTGTATACCCAGGTGTAATGATCCTCTCGCATATTATCGCTTTCTGCGAACCATATGGAATAATCAACCCCGTCTATCCAGAAATCTCTTCTGTCTATTTCTTCGTATTTCTCTTCCTCGCTGTCTGCTTCACTCTCTTCATTGTAACGTTCTGCTACCAGAGTTATCCTGAATCCATCTGTCGTTTTTCTGGTCAGGGTAAAGGAAGGGGCATTCACAATGAAATTCTCATCTTTAATTTCTACTTCATCGCCTTTGGAATCTTTGAAGGCAAATGCCCACCAGTCTCCTTCCAAACGGTAACGAATCACATCATTCTCTGCAGATGTCCCATTCGGATTCTTGCCGTCAAAGTATGTTGCCACCGGCGTTACGGTTACATCTTCTTTGTATTCCCATATTGTTTCAGAGTTTAATTCTTCTGCAGTCACCGTGTAATAGGAATGCTGTACTGCTATACCATAACCGCAGTGAGCCACTTCCTCATTATCGACATAGGCAATTGCTGTCACATTCGTCCACGCGTCTTCTGCGTTCTCCCGGGCTGTCACGGTAAGTCGGCCGTCTTCCTCCTCTTTGAAAGAGAACGTATCGCTTTCATTATCATATTCCCATCTTATCTCTGCATTCGATGCGTCGCCCGAATAATGGAAATCTTCTTCTGCGTTATAGCACTCCAGAGATACATCCGCCTGCAGGGTCATACCGCTGCCCGGAAGCATCACGTTTGTATCTGTGTCGCTGTACACATTAACATTGTAAACATTTTCACCAATATATACATCAATGGTATAGGAAGCAGCTTTGTCATCCCATGTAGTATATTCTACAGTTACCACACCATGACCAGGTCGGTTCGGCCATACTTCCCATCCGTTTTTATCTTCCCATGCTTCGATGGTAACTGCTTCGCCTTCCCCTGCGTCATCGTCTGCATTTTGTGCAGTGACACTGGTCACTTCGACAGGAATATTTTCTCCATCTGGATATTCCCCATTTCTCACAAAGCAGTTATTATTTCTGTTTATGCCAAAATTCCACCGCGGCAAAGCAAGCGTACTCTTCTCATAAAAATATGGCAGTTCACTATAATCGGCTTCTGCTTCCCGTACGTCTACCCAGAAATTCCAATCCCACTGCTCTTCTTCCGAGTCTTCTGAACCAGTAATTACTTTCACATAAACATTAAACCTTGTGTAACCATTTTCCCAAAGTCTTGCTCCATTCAGTGTTACACTTGTATTATCTTCGCTGATCTGAATTTTTTGCTCTCTTTCTTCTTCAGAATCCGGCACAAAGTAATAACCATCATCTGGATTTTCATGTGGTTCCCAGGTTCCGGTTTCCCATACAATATCATAAAGCTCTGGAGAAATATTCGCCAGGTTTTCCAGATTCAGCGTATAGGTAAGTGTCTCATCATTATACAGCCATGTAGAATTATCATCGTTACGCATACCTTCATTGAAGTATACGTCGTAATTGACACGGCTGAAATGATACCATCTGTCGATTTCCCAGAATTCCTCACCTTCTTCTCCCGGAACCTCTGCAATCAGACGTACATCATTATCCCAGTTTTTCAGCTTGGTAATAGTAAACGGAGCTGTTCCGGTTGGATCCTCCTCTGTGAGAGTCTTTTCCTTTGCATCCTTAATCTCAAAAACTTCTGTATTCCATTCCCAGCGCCAGGAAATACCATCCTGCAACACTTCGTATGTTTCAGCATTTACATCATAGACCCAGATTTCAGGATCAATTTCATCTGTTGTCTCTCCTACATAGAGATCTCCTCTCATCTCATTGGTCAGAGGCATAATCTCACCATATCCGTTGCGGACAAAAACGTTAAATTCGTCAACACAGACCACCACAGGCTCGTCTCCTTCGTTCTCGCCCGGCAGATAACCTGTTGCCAAAATTTTTGCATCTCTGTCCGCAGCATCCGCATTTGCAGTTACATGAAGGATTCTGGCATTGTTCTTATCCTGTGAAACCGTTACCGCGTCTTTGCCTTCTTCCACAGTCCATTCCACCTGAACCTGTGCAGCTTTTGTCTCTGCCTGCTCCTGGTTCTGGGCGCTGTCAACCCATACCTCTGCATTCAGAGTAAATGACGCACCCGGAAGAATATTGCCGGTTCCGGTGTCATTATTCACAGAAATATAATAGACATCCTGTACTTCCTGGTCTTCTCCCTCTGAAAATACCAGACCTGTCTCTGCCTCTTCACTTACAAATTCCTCTGCCGGTTTTTCGCTGTCAAACGCATTCTCTGTGCTGTCTGACTCTACAGCCTCAGCCACGGATTCTTCCACTGCAATTTCTTCCGACATACTTTCTCCAAAAAACTCATCTGAGAAGTCGGATCCCCAGACCATCGCGGTCTGTCCAATGCCGGTTACAGCCATCGTTGCTGCCAGCACAAGTGCTGTTACTTTTCTGTGTTTCATTCACATTCCTCCTTTTTCTTTCTCCTCTTAAAGCCTGTATCATTTCCAACTGTGGTTGGCGATTCCCGATAATTGTTCTGTGCCGCATCAGTGCCGCGCAAAGCTGCCCTGCGCTCTGATAGCGTTTATCCGGGTCGAAGGAAGTAGCCTTATAAATAATCTTCCTCAATCCTCCGGATATTTCTGTTTTTTTCAGATCTTTTCTTTCATAAGTGCCGCAGGCAAGATAATTCATGGTCATTCCCAGTCCATAGATGTCTGTCCTCTGGTCGGTCTGCGCATACCCAAACTGTTCCGGTGCCGCCGTGGGACGGCTTCCCATGACATATGTATCGTGCTGCTTTTCTGGTGAGTATTTCCGTGCTGTCTCAAAGTCAATCAACGTAAAGGTATGTTTTCTGGTGTAGATGATATTTTCCGGTTTTATATCTCTGTGAATGACCGGCGGCTGCTGGCTGTGAAGAATTTCAAGCAGACGGCAAAGCCGGATTCCTGTCAGGCAAAGAACATTCTCAGACATACAGCTCTTTCGCTTTACCAGTTCAAACAGAGTATTACCTTCTATGTACTCTCTCAGATAATAGACAGATTCTCCTTCTTTCATAAAAAGCAGAGGCATCGGAAAGTTTTCTATTCCGGCATGCCGTAATTCAGAAAGAATATTTTTTTCGCACAGCAGAATGCGTCCTCTGTTATGTTCCGCAATTTTTAATATGTAAGGTTTCCTGTTGTCTTTCTTATAGACCAGCAAAGTTTTCGTGTCCGTTCTTTCTTTCAGACACGACTCACATCTGTAATTTTTTTTCAGGATATCCGGAAGAGGAATTTCTTCTATATTTTTCCTGTATTCCTTTTCAAATTCCTCCCGCCTCATAAAATGGAATCTTCTCCGATTTCCTCAAGGAAAGCATTTATTTCATCGAGACTCATTTCTTTTTTGATTCCATGAATTATCGCGGCGTCATAGCGAATCCTTGGATACAGCCTCGGCTTCTGCCCGATTTCCAGAAGTCTCTGCGTTTCCTCCAGGTTCAATCCCAGAATAAACGCGCACTGAAGCAGTATTTTTCTGGTAGGCACTCTCTGTCCCCCTAGCAGCTTGCGCCCGTAGGATTCCTCCAGATTCAGTTTCCGAAAGAGGGCTTTTCTCGTAACATTCCGCTCCTCCATCAGTTGTTCCAGGTAAATACCAACCTCAATTTTGGTATTTTTTTCTCTGGAAAAATACTCGGCGCCATCTTTTTCAATCTTACCCATTATTTCATCTGTCTCTATCATCTCGTCCCATACCTCTCTTTTCGCCATTGAACTTTCCCCCGTATAAAAAAAGGCAGATATGATACAGTTAGTATATCACATCCGTCTTTTTTATCCGGGACAAAGTTGTCCCTTTTGCAGAAATTATGGACTGCAGCCCTCTATTTTTCGGTTGTTTTCCTCTTTGGGAGCTGATACTTTCTGAACTCTCTAAATCCGGAAAGTGCCAGCATCAAAAGGAGTGTTTTCTGCGGTCCTTTGTAGGCCTCATGAGGTTCAAACCACTCATGGATGGTATGTGTTCCGCCACCATTTCCGCCCCGTCCCACAGCGATTGCAGGAATACCGAGGCTGATGGGGATATTGGCATCTGTACTGGACTCGGCCCGGTATTCCGGCGTAATTCCCACTGCTGCCGTCGCCTCCCATGCGGCTCTGACAATCAGGCAGTCCTTTGATTGCGTACCGGCAGGGCGCCGCCCCTTTTGTTCAAAGGACACCGTAACCTTTTCCGGGCTCTCCCAGCGGGCATTTTCTTTTTCTATGGCTTCTTTCACAGCGTCAAAAAGCTGACCGGTCAGCCGCTTTAGTTCGTCCGCAGAGACCGACCGCAGATCGACCAGCATGGAACATTCCCCCGGAATACTGTTTACAGAGGTTCCTCCCTGTACCACGCCTACGTTAAATGTGGTTTTGGGCTGCTTTTTTACCTGAAAATCTGAAATGGTGCTGATGGCACGTCCCATGGCATGGATGGGATTCGGAAGGCCAAAATCCCCGAAACTGTGCCCGCCAGGGCCCTTGAAGGTCACCAGATAACGGTTGCTTCCCGCTGCTTCACAGACGATTCCGCCCGGTGCCACATTGTCAATGGTGACAAATCCATCGTAGTCATTGGGGTTCTCAAAAATATGCTTTACGCCTTTTAAGTCTCCCAGGCCTTCCTCGCACACATTAGCGCAAAATACAATGTCTCCCTGTCCGTGGATGTCCAGTGTCTTCATAGCGCGGACAATGCTCAAAATCTCTGCAATGGCCCTGGTGTCATCGTTGATTCCGGGACAGATGTAACGATTTCCCTCTTTTTTTACTGTCAGATCCGTATCCATGGAAAACACCGTATCGGTATGGGCTGCCAGCATCAGCTTCGGACCGTCTCCATTGCCTCTGATTGTGCCCAGAACATTTCCCACCTCATCAATATGTACATCTTCCAGACCGAGCCGCTCCATTTTTTCCCGGACATATTCCGCTTTTTTCTGCTCCATATGGGACGGCGCAGGAATCCGGCACATTTCCAGCAATTCCTGAAGTGTCCGCTCATCGTCTTCTTTCAGATAATCCAGAGCTTTCTCAATGATTTCCATGTTCTTCAAAGCTTCCATTTTTTTCGCTCCCTTTTTTATCCCTGTATTTGCAGCTCAAAGCCCGGGGTCTCCTCCAGCTTCCGGATTTCCTCTGCCTGCTGCGCATCGCATAACACGCTTTTCAGTGCAGGCGTTTCCAGCAAAGGAGACATATCAAATATAGCCAGTCCTGAGATGTCCATGTACATCAGCTTCTTTGCATTTCGGACCGGGGAAAGGTCATGCACATCGCTTCCCACAAGAAACGTTGCTTCCAGACTGGGAATGTCTTCAATTCCTTCCAGGGATTCCAGCCCGCTCATCATTACAATCGATTTCAGATTCTCCATCCCTGCAAAAGGTTTCAGATTCTTAAGCATGTATTCTCCCCACAGGGTGATTGCCTCCAGACCATCAAGCTGCCGTACAATATCCATCGTCTCCTCATCCAGATAATTCAGACATAGCTCAAAAAGCTGTTTCTGAGATATCAGCCCATCCATTCCTTCTTCAAACTCTGTATCCATTATTGTAATACTGTTCAGCTGAAGATTTTCCAGAAAATTTAGATTTTTAAGCTTCATATCGCTCAGATTCAGATTCTGAAGTCTCTCGCATTCTCCAAGTATTTCTATATTTTCCACCGGGTTGCCCAGGAGGGAGAGATTTTCCAGATAAGGAAGCGTTTTCAGCACACTGATATCTGAGATCCTGTTGTATGCCAGATAAAGAGTCTGTATGGACAGGTTTTCCAGTACGGAAATATCCTCTATTTCCTGATTGCAAAGTATCAGCGTGACAAGATGTTTCATATGCTCCAGGTCGGATAGATCCCGTATTCCGCCATTTTCCAGTTGCCTCGTATTCTGGTCTCCCAGCTTCATCCATCCCAGAATCTCCACGGTGGAATCTGCATTTAGAATGGTTGTTCCTGCAATTCGAAGTGCCGTGACATTCAAAAGCATGTCTTCTGTTATAGGATCTGTATCTGAAAGCCCCAGTTCCTGGCGGACTGCCTGCTCGATGAGCGGCTCTTTAAAGGTGACGGGATTCCGGGAAACCGGAGACTTCGTAATCTCAGCAGATTCTTCTGATGATTCGGCAGTTTTCGGTGGCTCAGGTGTAATTTCCGGGGCATCTGCTGATGCCGCTGTATTGTCTGCGACAGCCAGCGCTTCCATCCTGTCTGCCAATTCTCTGATTTTCGAATCCATATTCCAGTAAATCACGATTCCCACTGCTGCAGCCAAAAGAATCCCACTTGCAGCCACTATATACTCTCTGTTTATTTTACGAATCTGCAGCGCCTTTTCCAGCTCCGCTGCACTTCCATAGCGGTTTGCAGGGTCAAAGGCAGATGCCTTCCTGATGATTTTCCGAAGCCGGCATCCAATTTCTGCGTTTTCCAGCGGTTTCTCCTCATAGCTTCCGGCAGCCAGATACCAGAGTGTTCTTCCGATTCCGTAAACATCCGTGCGATGGTCACTCTGCTGGCACCCGTACTGCTCCGGTGCCGCCGTTCCCCGGCTGCCCATCAGGAAGGTATCCGTATTTTTGTTCTCCCGGTAATGACGGGCGCTGTCAAAGTCCACCAGAGTAAGAGCTCCGTCATTGCCAAGAATTATATTTTCCGGCTTCATGTCTCTGTGAATGAGCGTATCCTTCTCCTGCTGAAACTGTTCTGCCAGGCGGCACAGCATAACACCGATTTCCCTGATCCTGCGCTCCGGCAGAGTTCCTTCTTTTTCCACCAGTTCAAACAAAGACTGACCTTTTACGTATTCTCTGACGAAATAAACGTCCTCTCCGTTTTCAAAAAGGTTATACGGATGTGGGATTCCACGCACACCCATTTCTTTCAGTTCCCCCAGAATCCGATACTCCTGCACAAGCCTTTTTCCCAGGTCCCCTCTTGCCCATTTTACCACAAGGAGCGTCCCTAAAAGCTTCTCCTGACATAGCAGCACCCAGGAATCTCTGCCTTCTTTCAGGCACTTTTTCACCACAATCTGCCCCCGGATTTCCTCCGGCAGCCGATATTTTTCCATTTCCTCCTGATACTTCTCAGAAAATTTTCGCGACTCCTCTTTCACCATCTTCCTCCTGGGTACATTACTCTTTTCTTACGTATACTCTACAGAAAAAATTATCCCAGCTTTTCCAGCAGTTTCTCCAGTTCTTCATAGCTGGCGATATTATTCGACTCCCTCCTGAGGCCTGAACTGTGGCGCATCCCGGCGGTGTACCATGCCACGTGCTTTCGCATTTCCCGGATACCGGAATACTCGCCCTTTAGCTCAATCTGCGCTTTGGCATGTTTCAGAATCGTCTCACGGATTTCTTTCATCGTCGGCCCGGGAAGATTCTCCCCAGTGGCAAAATAATGATTCATTTCCCGGAAGATCCATGGATTTCCCCGCGTCGCACGCCCAATCATCACTGCGTCACAGCCTGTCTGGCGCATCATCTCTTCCGCTTTTTTTGGGGAGTCCACATCTCCGTTTCCGATCACCGGGATGGTAACTGCCTCTTTCACTCTGCGAATCGCCTCCCAGTCTGCGTTTCCGGAATAATACTGTTCCCGGGTACGTCCATGCACTGCGATGGCTGCAGCTCCTGCATCCTCCACTCTTTTGGCAATTTCCACGATATCCACCGGTTCCTTTTCAAAACCAATCCGCACCTTCACCGTAAGAGGCTTTTTAATTGCCGAAGAAACGCTTTTTACAATCCGTACGATGAGATCCGGATTTTTCAGAAGGGCAGACCCCTCGCCGTTATTTACCACCTTTGGCACCGGACAGCCCATGTTGATATCCAGAATGTCAAAAGGACGTTCCTCGATACTTCTTGCCACCTCCGCCATCAGCTCCGGCTCGCTGCCAAAAAGCTGCAGCGACACGGGATGCTCGCACGGGTCAATCTCCATGAGTGCTTCCGTATTTTTGTTATGATAGGAAATCGCCTTGGCACTCACCATCTCCATACAGATCAGTCCTGCTCCCTGTTCCTTACAAAGCTTACGGAAAGGCAGATCCGTCACTCCGGCCATTGGAGCCAGCACAAAGGGATTTTCTATTTCCACATTGCCTATTTTCCAATGCATCTGCATACGTTATTCTTCCTCCGGCGTCTCACCCAGGAAAAAGACGCGGTAATACATTTCCAGGGATTCCAGAAGTTCTCTTTTCTCCTGGCGGAGCTGCTTGATTCTCAGAGCCGCACCAATCTCATCATACCGCGCATCTGCTTCGATAGCTTCCGTGCGAAACTGCAGATTTCCTTCCTCGTCGTATTCCAGTGTCAGGATTCCGCCGATTTCTTCTGTAAAAAGTACGCACATGATCTGCAGTTCCTGTTTTACATGATCCGGAAGGGAATTAAAATCTTTGTTGAAATAATATTTCTGCTCATAAGAGCTGGCTCCGCAGAGCACTATATTGTCCTGATACATTCGTAACCTCCTGTTATTTACACGTAGCTGTACAGCCCCCGTACCGATACCTCTCCCGCACTCACCCGGGAAACCGTGCCGTCCTCACGCTCTACCAGAAGCTCCCCTGTCTCCGTAATGCCACGGGCTATGCCCTCATACGGTTCCTGAAGATTCAATACTCTGACCGGCTGATTCTGGTTCGCCAGAAGCTTCTCATAGTCCCGGCGCAGATGCGTCAGGTCACAGGTCTGTATAAATTTATCGTAATTCTGCTCAAAGGCTTCCATTACAAGCCCCGGCACAACATTTCTTTCAAATTCATGGCCCGCCTCCAGATACAGAGAAGTAGCCTTATCCGCCATCTCTGCCGGAAATTCGGGGATATTCACATTAATTCCCACACCAATGGCCACATGGTCGATTTTTTCCTCACGGATGCTCATCTCTGTGAGAATGCCGCAGATTTTTTTCCGGGAAACCACCACGTCATTGGGCCATTTGATAGATGTGGACAGGCCCAGCTTTTCCACTGCCTGTGCCACGGAAAGTCCCATGACCAGTGTCAGCATGGAAGCGTGCTGCGGCTCAAATTCGGGGCGCAAAAGCAGGCTCATCATGACCGAAGTTTTCTCCGGCGCTTCCCAGGAACGTCCAAGGCGCCCCCGCCCTGCAGACTGATATTCCGCCAGGGCAAGCGTTCCATGAGGCGCACCCTTCTCTGCCAGTCTTTTGATCCACAGATTCGTGGAATCTGTTTCTTTTGCAAAATGGACGGTTTTGCCCGCCCATTTTGTGTGTATATTCTCTGAAATTGTTTCTTTGTTATAGAAATCCATCATAATGTTTCCGGCTCTCCTAAAGTTGCCACCATAATAGCCTTGATGGTATGCATACGGTTTTCTGCTTCATCAAATACCTTGGACTGGCTGGATTCAAACACCTCATCGGTTACCTCCATATCCGTCAGGTTGAAGCGCTCGCCCATTTCTTTTCCGATTTTTGTCTTTAAGTCGTGGAATGCAGGCAGGCAGTGAAGGAAGATTGCCTGTTCGCCGGCATTTTTCATAACCTCTTTCGTAACCTTATACGGTGTCAGGTCATGAATTCTCTCTGCCCATACTTCATCCGGCTCACCCATGGATACCCACACATCTGTATAGATAACATCTGCAGCTTTTGTGCCTTCTGACACATCCTCGGTAAGAGTGATCGTCGCGCCAGACTCCTTTGCGTATTCCTGGCACTGTGCCACCAGCTCTGCATTCGGGAAATATTTCTGGCTGGTGCAGGCCACGAAATGCATGCCAAGCTTGGAACAGGCTACCATGAGGGAATTTCCCATGTTGTAACGGGCATCTCCCATGTAAACCAGTTTAATGCCTTCTAATTTTCCGAAATGCTCGCGGATAGTAAGCATGTCTGCCAGCATCTGTGTGGGATGATACTCATTTGTCAGACCGTTCCAAACCGGAACGCCTGCATATTTTGCAAGTTCTTCCACAATATCCTGTCCGAAGCCACGGTATTCGATACCATCATACATTCTGCCCAGAACCCGTGCGGTATCTGCAATGCTTTCTTTTTTACCAATCTGAGAACCTGTTGGATCCAAATAGGTGCTTCCCATTCCCAGGTCATGGGCGGCAACTTCAAATGAACAGCGTGTTCTGGTGCTGGTCTTCTCAAAAATCAGGGCGATGTTTTTGCCTCTGTAGTATTCGTGAAGCTCCCCTGCCTTTTTCTTTGCTTTCAGCTTTGCAGCCAGATCCAGAAGATATGTGATCTCTTCCGGTGTAAAATCTTTCAGTGTCAGAAAATTTCTTCCCTTTAAATTCATCATAATAATTCTCCTCGCTATGTATGAATGCCCACAGCGGCAAACCACAACACCACTGTGGGACATTTCTTTTTCTTACTCTGCTTTTTTGTCGTCCGCCACAATCTCTTTCAGAGAAGCGGCAAGCCCTGCCAGGCTCTGAATCTCCGATGGAATGATAATCTTGGTGGATTTTCCGTCTGCCACCTTTGCCAGAGCCTCCAGGCTCTTCAAGGTGAGCACGGCCTGATCCGCACCTGCTTCCTTGATCATGCGCAGACCCTCCGCATTCGCTTTCTGTACCTTCAGAACCGCTTCTGCCTGTCCTTCCGCTTCCTTGATCATACGCTCTTTCTGAGCCTCTGCCTTCAGGATTGCTGCCTGTTTCTCTGCTTCTGCATCCAGAATCGCAGATTCCTTTTTACCTTCTGCAACAAGAATGGTGGATTTCTTTTCACCCTCTGCTTTCAGAATGGCTTCACGTCTCTCACGCTCTGCCTTCATCTGTTTCTCCATGGCTTCCTGAATCGCAGCCGGCGGAATGATGTTTTTCAACTCCACACGATTTACCTTGATGCCCCATGGATCTGTAGCAACATCCAGGGATGCACGCATCTTGGTGTTGATCACTTCACGGGAAGTCAGGGTTTCATCTAGCTCCATATCACCAATAATATTACGAAGTGTAGTCGCAGAAAGATTCTCGATTGCCATAATTGGATTTTCCACACCATAAGCATACAGCTTCGGATCTGTGATCTGGAAAAACACCACCGTATCGATCTGCATCGTTACGTTATCCTTTGTGATAACAGGCTGCGGCGGAAAATCCACTACCTGCTCTTTTAAATTTACCTTTCTGGCAACGCGTTCAATAAACGGAACCTTAAAATGCACACCGGTTCCCCAGGTGGCACGGTAGGCACCCAGACGTTCCAGAACGATGGCATATGCCTGCGGTACGATACGGATGCAGGATGCCAGGATCCACAATACCAGAATCATGATAATTGCAAGGAAAATAATACTGCCCATAGCTTAGCCCTCCTTTTTTTCTTCCACGATAAGACGTACGCCGTGGATTTCTTTGATGGTTACAACTGCATTTACCGGAATCTTCTGTCTGTCATCGGATGTCCGGGCCATCCATTCGATGTCGCCAATGCGTACCAGCCCGGTCTGTGCCAGATTATCAATCTCCTGAATGACAACCGCGGTTTTGCCCAGATGGCTTTCGGCATTTGTTTTTTCCACGCCTTTGTTCATGTATTTCACTGCCAACGGCCTTGTAAAGATCAGGAGTACCAGTGAAACACACAGGAACAGGATAAGCTGTACCACAATTCCGGTCTCCAGATAAGATGCAATGGCTGCCGCCAGAGCGCCTCCGGCAAACCAGATGGTCGTCAGTCCTGTGGTAATGGCTTCGATGATGAGAAGCACCGCCAGGACTCCCAGCCAGATAATTGGTTCCATTAAAATCCCCCTTTCGATGACTCCAGAAGACTGTCATCCTCCCGGTCACTTCATCTCCGGCGCTGCCGGGCTGCCTCATACATGAGAATCCCGGCTGCCATGGCCGCGTTTAAGGATTCCACCCTGCCGCACATGGGAATCCGGATCAGAGTATCCGCTGTCCGGGCCGCTTCCTCTGTCAGGCCTTTCCCTTCATTTCCAATCAGAAAGGCCGTCCCGCCTGTGTATTCCTCCCGATCATAGGTGTTTTTCCCCTGAAGATGCGCCGCATAGGTGCGTATTTTCCTCTGTGTCAGTTCCTGTTTTAATGATACCACATCTTCCACATATAGAAAAGGCATTCTGTAAATAGAACCCATAGTGGAGCGGATTACTTTTGGATTGGTCACATCCACACAGGTTCTGGTGAGAAAAATTCCCGATACACCCGCACCCTCTCCGGTGCGGAAAATCGTTCCGGCATTACCCGGATCCTGCAGATCCTCCAGAATCATTACCAGAGGATTCTCTCCCTGCAAAATGTCATCCACCGTATAAGAAGGCTTTTTCAACACCGTAAGGATTCCCTGGGGAGTCTGCGTATCGCTCATCTGTCGGAACACGCTGTCTGCCACAATTTCATGAGGAAGCGTTTCCACTCGTTTCATCAGTTCCTCATCCTCAGTCAAAGACTCTGCCACAAAAACTCTGGAAATCCAGTCTGAAGGAGCCTCCCCGAACATTTTTCTTCCTTCTGCCACGAAAAGCTTCTGTTCCCTGCGGGCTTTTGCCTTCTGATTTAACTGTATGATATTTTTTACCTGTCCGTTACCTGCACTGGTTATCATAAACGGTTCAAATCCTCGTTCTTTCCGATGGCGATAAGGGAACCGCCATCCTCAAGCGGCTCATTGGGTTTCAGGTTTACATCCACCGACTCTCCCCGTTTTGCCGCAATGATATTTACATGGTATTTTTCACGGATTTTCAGCTCGGACAGACTTTTTCCCACCCATTCGGACGGAATACGGAATTCTGCCATACTGAATTGTGAAGAAAGCTCAAAAATATCCACAAATCCACTGGACATAAGATTCCTCGCCACACGAAGTCCCATGGACTGCTCCGGGTAGATCACCTCATCTGCGCCGATCTTGCTCAGGATTCTCCCGTGAAGGGAATTCATGGCCTTTGCCAACACAAATGGCACACCCAGTTCTTTCGCCTGCATGGTCGCGATTATGCTGGCTTCCATGTTTTCCGCCACGGCAATCACCGCCACATCCACATCCTGGACTCCCAGAGATTTCAGGACGCCTGGTTCTCTTACGTCAGCTTTCACCGCATAAGTTACCTTATCCGCTACCTCCTGGATATTTTCTTCTTTGTCATCAATTGCAAGCACATCGCAGTTAGACTCCGCCAGTGTCTGGGCAAGTGTCATACCAAACTGTCCCAGTCCAATCACTGCAAAGGATTTATCTTTCATACAACCTCCATCCTCAATCTATCCGATCATAATATTTTCTTCCGCAAGCTGAACCTTCTCAGGACGCCTCTGCGCCCGGGCAACCACAGCAGTTCCCAGTGTCAGAGGGCCGATCCTGCCCAGATACATGACTGTCATTACAATCCATTTTCCCGGCAGATTCAGTTCCGATGTAAGGCCTCTGCTCAATCCCACAGTTCCTACCGCAGAAGTCAGTTCATACAAAATATCTGTAAAGTCTGCCTCCGGCATTACCGCAGCCAAAAGCAGAACAGACGTAAAAAGTACACCGATCGCCATTCCGGCTACTACCACAGCAGAACGGATATAGCTGCTGCGGATTTTCCGGCTGCAGACCTCCACGTCTTTTTTTCCACGCAGATTCGCAGCAATGCTCAGCGCCAGTACTGCCACTGTGGTCGTCTTAATTCCTCCGGCTGTTCCCATAGGAGAACCTCCCACCAGCATCAGAAACAGGCACAGCATCACACTGGCATTGGTAAACGCGGACTGGTCAATAGTAAGAAATCCCGCCGTCCTCGTCGTCACAGACTGAAAGGACGATGCCATCAGTTTTTTTCCGAAGGAAAGATTGCCGATGGTATCCGGATTTTCGTATTCAAACAAAAGGATAAGTACCGTACCCCCCAAAATGAGAACAGCCGTCGTAACGATTACGATCTTACTATGGAGACGCAGTGTCTTGTACATTCTGTGAACAGGCATTTTTTTCTGAAAGACTTTTCTGATCTTATCCGCCACATCCCACCATACCGTAAATCCCAAACCAGCTGCGATAACCAGTCCCATAGTAGTAAGATTCACCAGTGGGTTCTCCACATAAGGTGCCAGACTGTTTTCTCCCAGAATATCGATCCCCGCATTGCAAAAGGCTGATACCGCAGTAAACACGGACTGCGCCAGGCCTTTTCCCCAGCCAAACTGCGGGACAAAGCAGAACGCATAGCATACCGCACCAATGCCTTCCGCCGTAAAAACGCACAGAACCACGCGTTTTACCAGATGGACCAGCCCGGACATCTGATCCAGATTATAGGATTCCTGAATCATCCGCCGATTCCGCATGCTGATTTTGCGGTGAAGACCGATAAAGATCACGCTGGCAAGTGCGATAAGTCCAATGCCGCCAGTCTGTATGAGGAGCAAGATCACAATCTTTCCCAGAATACTCCAGTGCGTGGCCGTAGTCACAGTCACAAGCCCGGTAACACACACACTGGTGGTCGCGGTAAACATCGCATCCGTAAAAGAAGTCGTCTGCCCGGGAGCCGCGCAGAACGGCAGCCACAAAATGAGTCCTCCTACAAAAATTACCCCCGCAAAGCTGAGGGTAATTATTTGTGCTGTATTTAATTTATGCAGTTTTTTTCGTGAATTCATGATAAATATTAGAGTTATTTTTTATAATTATGGGAAAGAGACTGGCAAACCTCCCACATATAGGAATCCACGTCCTTGTGCATTGCAAGTGCCTCATTGATGTCAAAATCAACGAATTCTCCGTGACGGTATCCAACCACACGGCAGCTCTTTCCTGCTACGAGAAGGTCTACTGCCATCGCACCCATCATGGACGCATATACACGGTCCTTACAGGTCGGGCTTCCGCCGCGCTGCATATGTCCCAGGATAGTCGCACGTGTCTCGATACCGGTAGCGGCCTCAATACGTTTTGCCATAGCCTCAGAATGACCGATGCCCTCTGCATTGATGATGATGTGATGTTTCTTTCCGGATTTACGGCTTTCAATAATATTGTTAATGAGCCTCTGCTCATCGTAATCATATTTCTCAGGAATCAGAATGTCCTCTGCTCCGTTTGCGATACCGCACCACAGTGCCAGGTATCCTGCACCACGTCCCATAACCTCGATAATACTGCATCTCTCATGAGAAGTGGAGGTATCACGAACCTTGTCGATTGCTTCCATTGCTGTATTTACGGCTGTATCAAAACCGATGGTGTACTCGGTACACGCAATGTCCAGATCGATGGTTCCCGGTACGCCAATGGTGTTGATTCCCAGGTTTGCAAGCTTCTGTGCACCTGCGAAGGAACCGTCACCGCCGATAACCACCAGTCCGTCAATTCCATGTTTTTTGCAGACTTCAGCGCCATGCTGCTGTCCTTCCGGTGTACGGAACTCCGCACAGCGCGCAGTATAAAGAATCGTACCTCCGCGCTCAATGGTATCGGACACGTCTTTTGCAGTCATATCGATGATCTCTTCGTTTAACAATCCATTGTATCCTTTCAGGATACCCTTTACCTTCAGACCGCTGCTTAAGCCTCGTCTTACAACGGCACGAATCGCTGCGTTCATTCCAGGCGCATCGCCGCCGCTGGTCAGGACACCGATGGTTTTAATCTGTTTTTCTGCCATAATAATCTCCTCCATCTTCTGAATCTATCGTGGGTGGCCATACTGGAAAAGCTCCGGTAAGCCCCCTTTTTTTACACATATTCAGCCTTAGTTTATAGCATTTTCACAAGTTTTTCAATACTCTTTCCACAAGTAAATAGAAATTTTACCACTCATTTTCATTGTTTTTTCGTTCCCTTTAAATTAATTTTCCACGGATTTTTTGCTTTTATTATTATTTTTCATATTTTTTCGTATCATTTGCGTATCAGACGTCTTTTTATTTTAATACGCGCCGTAAATTTCACTATCTTCGTGCAGGATTTCATTGTTTCTTTTAAAATCAGCTATCAGCAGCTTCATCCCCGATTATAGACACCACGCCCCCTTCATGTGATCCTGTGTGTTACATCAGGGTAGGCGGTCGGTACGGAAAATTATAACCCCCCTGCGATAGGGGGGGGGACTACAAACCAGCCAAAACTATACGGTATTTTATCAGGAATATCGTCTGATATTATTTCAGGCCAACAACCCGGCAAATTGCTTTCGGTCGGACAGCCTTACAGTCAAGCATAGAATAGATCTGGAAACCAACCAAACCTTTTTTCAAACATTCACCGTCCTCAATAACCTTAATCACAAGATTATTCTGCAGACCAATAACCATTGCCGTAGGATCAAATACAAGCGCGTCAGATCCTTTTTCTTCATCATATGCAAGCTGATTGCTCACAATCTTCTGCATGCCGTTCAATGACATTGGCGGCTCAAGGTACTGTCCGGTGCTGTCCTTCAGCATCTCCAGGGCCTCATCTGTAGCTGCAT
>JALERH010000050.1 GCA_022764275.1 Blautia sp.
ATGTAGATGATTTCCATATAATGGTGCCAGTGGCGCTCCACAAAAAAGCCGTTCTCATAATCGGTTCCTTTTCCGGTACGAAAAGGGAGACCGCTGATGGGATTTTTTTGCGTTCCGTGAGAAACCTGTTCCTTCAAAGAAGAATCATGATGCATACCGCTACCTCCAAAAAGTCATGATTGTGTTATGATTATACAGGATGGTGCAAGAAGAAGCAAGAAAAAACGGCTATAATACAATCAGACGCTGAGGATATCAGGCCGCTTTGCCGGCCGGAAAACGAAAGGAAATGTGAAAAATGATTCGGAAATATGTATTTGGAAACCCCTTTGAAACAGAAGCTGTTGTAATGGAAATGGAGAATAGTGACGGACTGCCGGAGTTCGGAGAATTTTCTCTGGAAAACGGTTTTTCCTTCACCTGCACTATGGAGAAGGACGATATCGTATATGGACTTGGAGAAGCAAACCGTGGGATCAACAAGAGAGGATTCTGTTATATCAGTGACTGTTCAGACGATCCAAACCACACAGAGGACAAAAACTCCCTGTATGGTGCCCACAATTTTATTGTGCTTGCCGGAAAGAAGAATGTGGGATTTTTCTTCGACTATCCGTCAAAACTGACCTTTGATATCGGCTACACAGATCTGGATGTCCTGAAAGTAAGCTGTGAAAAGGCAGACCTGAAGCTGTATGTGATCGAGGGCGAATCTCCTTATGATATTGTAAAACAGTTCCGGAAGATGATCGGAAGAAGCTACATTCCGCCGAAATTTGCGTTTGGCTTCGGTCAGAGCCGATGGGGCTATAAGACAAAAGAGGATTACCGTAAGGTTCGCGAGGGCTATCGCAAAAATCAGATTCCTCTTGATATGATTTACATGGATATCGATTACATGCAGGACTATAAGGATTTTACACTGAATGAAGAGAATTTCAGCGATTTTCCGGAGTTTGTACAGGAAATGAAGGAAGACGGAATCCGTCTGATTCCCATTATCGATGCAGGCGTCAAGATCGAGAAAGGATATGAGGTATACGAAGAGGGCGTGGAGAAAGGCTATTTCTGCAAACGTGCGGACGGAAGTGATTTTGTGGCAGCCGTTTGGCCCGGTTACACTCATTTTCCGGATGTGTTAAATGCAGATGCCAGAAAATGGTTCGGCGACTGGTACCATGTTCTCACGGATCAGGGAATTGAAGGCTTCTGGAACGACATGAACGAGCCTGCCATCTTTTACTCCGAGGAGGGAATGGAAGAGATCAAAGCCGTTCTCCGGGAATATGGTGCTATGGAAGGTGAGATTCCGGTGTGGCCGCTGAGAGACAAGGTAGGGGCACTTGCAAACAATCCGGAGGATTACGCGAGATTCTATCATACGATAAACGGTGAGAAAGTCTGCCACAAGGATGTACACAATCTTTTCGGATACAATATGACACGTGCGGCAGGAGAAGCTTTTGAGCGGATCGCCCCGGATAAACGTTTCCTGATGTTTTCCCGTTCCTCCTACGTGGGAATGCATCGCTATGGCGGAATCTGGACCGGTGACAACAAATCCTGGTGGTCCCATCTTCTTCTGAATCTGAAAATGATGCCGTCTCTGAACATGTGCGGTTTCCTGTATACCGGTGCAGACCTTGGAGGTTTTGGGGCAGACACGACGAGAGATCTTGTCCTGCGCTGGCTTGCACTTGGTGTGTTTACGCCGCTTATGCGTAATCATGCCGCACTGGGAACGAGAGAGCAGGAATGCTACCAGTTTGGGGATACAGAAGACTTCAGACAGATTATCGAGACACGTTATCGCCTGGTTCCGTATCTGTACAGCGAATATATGAAGGCAGCATTAAATGACGATCTGTATTTTAAACCAATGGCTTTCGTATATCCGGAGGATGAGATTGCTGTTCGGACAGAGGACCAGCTCATGATTGGAAACGAAGTGATGATCGCCCCGGTTTACACCCAGAATGCAAAAGGACGTTTTGTCTATCTGCCGGAACGTATGATGCTTGTGAAGTTTACCGGTGACGGTGCGGTATACCAGGAGGTACTGGAAAAGGGAATCCATTATGTGGATGTTGCTCTGAACGAAGTTCCCGTATTCATCCGCGAGGGCAAATGTATCCCTGTAGCCGCTTCTGCGCAGACAGTAGCGGAACTGGATACAAAACATCTGACACTCATGGGATTCGATGGGGCAGAATATGCTCTTTATGAAGACGACGGAATCAGCAAGGACTATGAGAATCCGGAAAATATCAGGACTCTGAGTGGCACGAACCTCAGGCAATGCCTTGGATAGTCATCCCACAAAATTTGTGATTGCCCCCAAATATCATCAAGAAAACTTTTTCAGGCGAAAAATCGGATGAGATTCTGGGAAAGCTGTGCCACTTCGCTTTCCGGAATGGTCCGCATTTCCATCCATATCCGGTTGTCTTTGATGTGAGCAATAACGGGAGTTGGCATCTGTCTCATTTTTGCCGCCATTTTCTCGCATGACATTGATGTGGGAGCCATGGTGACAGCATAACCGGGCAGTTCCTCTCCGGGAAGAGAACCGCCGCCCATCCTGGTGATACTTTCTTCCACGTGTAAACAGGCGGGAAAATGTCCGTGCTGCAGCAGAGCGCAAAGTGTTTCAGCCTGCTCTTTCAGCTCATAGGGAGAACGTGACAGCATGGAAAGTATGGGAATATTCTTTATGGCACGGTCTTCCTCCAGGTATTCCCGGAAAGTGGCGGCAAGGGCAGCTATGGTACATTTGTCCGGACGGAAGGTACGCATGAGGGGATGATTTGCCATCTTTTCGATATATTCCCGTTTCCCCGCGATGATACCGGCCTGAGGGCCGCCGAGAAGCTTGTCACCGGAAAAGCACACCAGGTCGGCGCCCCTTTTCAGCATTTCCTGTAC
>JALERH010000195.1 GCA_022764275.1 Blautia sp.
AATATAAATTGGAAAAAAAAGCAATATCATTTTGATGAATATTCCTTCATCTTTTGGGGAGAATGTACAAGGTAACCTGATAAATTGCAATAGGAGGAATACTCAAATGGCAAAGAATTATGAAAATGAAAGCAAAAATTACAAAAATTCCACAAACAGCAGAAATGCAAAGGATGAGATGAATTCTCAGGATTGCCATACCAACAGCACATCTGAGAAAGCAAAAAACAGCTATAGCAGCAAGAATAAGACAACCAGCGCTTATGATTCTGAGAATGATACCACTTCCAGATATTAATCGCTGACTGAAAAATAACACAGCTCTTTTGATTTTGGCGCAGGATTTGAGGTCCTGCGCCATTTCGCGTCTGCTTTCATATGATATAATAAAAAAGGAGTTTATCATGTTTCCGGTGGAGACAATTTCAGCAAAGATGCTGGATTATTATGTTGACCGCAGCGATGCTGTTCTGATAGATTTACGGAGCCGGGAAGAATATGGAAAAAGCCATGTGAAGGGGGCCAGAAATGTTCCCTATGATGAATTTGAGGAAATGCAGGAATATGATTTCCCTAAAAGAAAAATACTGGTTCTTTACTGTGACAGGGGCGGGGCCAGCCTTATGGCAGCCAAAATCCTGGCACGAAAAGGATACGAAACCCGGTCTGTGATCGGAGGTTTTGAAGCTTATCGCGGAAGAAATCTTGTAATTTCCCGTCAGGCATGATAATGTAGAGGAGAAAAATGCGAGAGACAAAAGGAGAAACCGTTATGAAATACATGTTTGCATCAGACATCCACGGTTCTGCGTATTATTGTAAAAAGATGCTGGATGCTTTTGAAAAAGAAGGGGCAGAGCGCCTGGTGCTTCTGGGCGATCTGCTTTACCATGGTCCACGCAATGACCTTCCCAGAGACTACGCTCCAAAGCAGGTGATTTCCATGCTCAATGCCATGAAGGACAGGATTTACGCAGTACGGGGGAATTGTGAAGCAGAGGTTGACCAGATGGTGCTGGACTTTCCCGTAATGGCAGATTACTGTATTCTGTCTGTTGATGGAAAAACGTTTTATGCGACTCATGGACATGTTTATAACCAGGATCATCTGCCGCCGCTTATGCAAGGAGACATCCTCATTCATGGACATACGCACGTACTTAAGGCACAGCCCATGGAAGGATATATTCTGCTGAATCCGGGCTCTGTTTCCATCCCGAAGGAAGGAAACCCGCCTACCTATGCAGTGTTGGAAAACGGTGAATTTTCGATTCGGGATTTTGAAGGAAATACGGTAAAAAGCCTTAAGCTTTCAGAATAAAAAAGGCAGGGCTGAGACTGTCACATGCTTGTTTACCAATCTAGACGAGAGGAATTATAAACCATGGAAAAGTGGGAATTGATCGCACCCTGCCATTTTGGGCTGGAAGCGGTGCTGAAACGTGAAATATTGGATTTAGGATATGAAATCAGTAAGGTGGAGGATGGAAAAGTTACTTTTTGGGCAGATGCACAGGGGATTGCGGACGCCAATGTATTTCTTCGGACAACGGAACGTATCCTTTTGAAGGTTGCCGATGTAAAGGCCGAGACATTTGATGAACTGTTTGAGAAGACCAAGGCTCTTCCGTGGGAAAATTTTATTCCCCGGGATGGCAAATTCTGGGTCGCAAAAGCCAATTCTGTGAAGAGTAAACTGTTTAGTCCGTCTGATATCCAGTCCATCATGAAAAAGGCCATTGTGGAGCGTTTAAAGGGCGTGTACGGTATCTCCTGGTTCCCGGAGAATGGAGCCAGCTTCCCGATCCGCGTGGCTTTTATGAAAGACGTGGCTGCCATTGGCATTGATACCTCCGGCGTGTCACTGCACAAAAGAGGATACCGCCAGATGACGGTAAAAGCACCTATTACGGAAACCCTTGCATCTGCACTGATCATGCTGACACCTTGGAATAAAGACAGAATCCTGGTGGATCCTTTCTGCGGAAGCGGAACCTTTCCTATTGAAGCAGCGATGCTGGCAGCTGATATGGCGCCGGGTATGAACCGCAGCTTTCTGGCAGAGGGATGGAAGCATCTGGTGCCGGAAAAATGTTGGCATGATGCCATAGAAGAAGCGAGAGACCGTGTGAATCTGAAGGCAGAGACGGACATCCAGGGCTATGATATTGATGCGGAAGCCTTAAAAGCAGCCCGTTCCAACGCAAAGATGGCGGGTGTGGACAGGCTGATCCATTTTCAGCAGCGGCCGGTAAAAGAGCTTCGCCACCCGAAACCATATGGATTTATCATCACAAATCCTCCCTATGGAGAGCGGCTTGAGGAAAAAGAAGCTCTGCCGGAACTTTATCATGAAATCGGGGAAAGCTTTGCGCGTCTGGACAAGTGGTCTATGTATCTGATCACTTCCTATGAAAAGGCAGAGAATGACATCGGAAGAAAAGCCGATAAAAACCGTAAGATATACAATGGGATGCTGAAAACTTATTTTTACCAGTTCATGGGGCCAAAACCGCCCAGAAGAAACGATAAGTAAAAGAGAAAGAAGACGAAGAACATGAAGAAAATTATTTTTGCTACGGGAAATGCTGATAAAATGAAGGAAATCCGTGAAATCCTTTCGGATCTTGATGCGGAAGTTCTCTCCATGAAGGAAGCCGGTGTTCAGGCTGATATTGTGGAGGATGGTAAAACGTTTGAGGAAAACGCTGTTATCAAAGCGACTGCTATCTGCAGGCTTACCGGGGAAGTTGTCCTGGCAGATGACTCCGGTCTGGAAATCGATTATCTGAATAAGGAACCGGGTATTTATTCTGCACGCTATATGGGAGAGAATACGGATTATCATGTTAAAAATGGAAATCTGATTGAGAGGCTTTCCGGCGTTCCGGATGAGAAACGAACAGCCAGGTTTGTATGTGCCATTGCTGCCGCATTTCCTGATGGAAGCGTGAAAACCGTGCGGGGAACCATGGAAGGCAGAATCGGTTATGAGGAAAAAGGAGAGAACGGCTTTGGCTACGATCCGATCTTTTTCCTGCCGGAGTATGGATGCACCTCAGCAGAACTGTCTATGGAAGAGAAGAATAAAATCAGCCACAGAGGTAAGGCTCTGCAGGCTATAAAGGAAGAACTGAGATGAAGGTTTTAATTGTCAGTGACACACATGGAAGAGATACAAAACTGGAGGAAGCAGTTCTGAAAGAAAGTCCCTTTGATTATCTAATCCATTGTGGAGATGTGGAAGGAAGAGAGTTTTTTATTGAAGCGCTGGCAGAATGTCCATGTACCATTGTGTCGGGAAATAACGACTTTTTTTCTGATCTGCCAAGAGAAGAGGAGATAGAACTGGCAGGCAGGCGGATATTGGTGACGCATGGGCATTATTATGGCGTATCCATGGACGTTTACGGGGTGGTGGATGAAGCAAGATCGCGGGGATGCGAAATTGTAATGTTCGGCCATACCCATAAGCCGATGGCAGAACAGAGAAACGGAATCTGGGTCATCAATCCGGGAAGCCTGTCTTACCCACGACAGGAAGGGAGAATGCCCAGCTATGCTGTTATGGAGATTGCAAGGGGAAAAGAACCTGAAGTAGAGATTAAATTTTTGCCTCGTTGAAAAATTGTTGAAAAAAGAGTAAAAAAACACGAAAAAAATGAAAAAAAGGTGTTGACATTTAGATAAGCCTATAATATAATATGTCTTGCGTCAAGCGACGAGGCAATAAAATTTAATATGAGTATGTAAATACTTCAGCGGGGTGTGGCTCAGTTTGGCTAGAGCGCCTGGTTTGGGACCAGGAGGCCGCAAGTTCGAATCTTGTCACCCCGACTGCTGTAAACAACATTACCGTTTCAGCGAAATGCGGGTGTAGTTCAATGGTAGAACACTAGCCTTCCAAGCTAGATACGTGGGTTCGATTCCCATCACCCGCTTCTCTGATGAAGAGAAATGTGTCAGTAGCTCAGCTGGATAGAGCAACGGCCTTCTAAGCCGTGGGTCGGGGGTTCGAATCCCTTCTGACACGCTGTGGTGGATATAGCGCAGTTGGTTAGCGCGCCAGATTGTGGCTCTGGAGGCCCAGGGTTCGAATCCCTGTATCCACCCTTTGCCTTTGGGCTATCGCCAAGCGGTAAGG
>JALERH010000201.1 GCA_022764275.1 Blautia sp.
CTGCAAATAAAAGTTTTATGAAAATTCTATAAAGCCAACTCAGGCGCATAACTTGTGTGGTAATGATGTTCGGAACTTAACATACTGCCCTTGTGTGACGCTGGTCACTTACTTGCAGCAGGTGCGGATCACCCATGCGAAGCGGATGCTGCGGTTTACCGACAAAAGCATCGAGGAGATCGGTCTGGAATGCGGCATCGGAGAGCTGAACTACTTCAGCCGTGTGTTCAAGAAGCTGGTAGGCGTCAGTGGCTCAGAATGCAAAGATGGCTATTCTTATATTTTGTCAGACGATTGTGGTGGCACTAGGGGTCAGACCCGATGAATACAATATGAACAAAATTAGATTTATTATCAGATAATTCGTGCCAAAAAAGATACATGGGGTCTAGCCGGAAACATGGAGAGTTACATTCTTGATCTCCTTCCTCCAAAGTGAGAAAACCCACCCATCTTATTTTCTACTCCAGTGGAGGAAACAGCGAAAGGTACCGGGGGTCAGGCACGCGAAACATAAAATTCCAAAGATGAAAGACTAATATACAAAAGATAAATGCGATGTTGCTTTTCAGGGAGAACATTGGCCCCAGTGCAGTGATACTTTCCTGTGGAGCCTACGGTCAGGTACCCGAAACGACATGAGCAAATTGCAGAGGAGGTTAATGCTGTTTCAGCAGAGAAAGTTAAGAAATATGTAGATAAAAAGGGATTTTTAATCAATTTCCTGTTTTAAATTATTGGTTTCTGTTGTATAATTATACATACATTATTCATTGGTTCCATGAAACGGGGAAACAAAGATACGGAAGGAGCGGGTGTTATGAAAAGAGAAAACAAAAAAAGGAAAGGCTTCATTGTGTTTATGACAATACTCTTGTGTTTCTGTATGTCTGTTTCTATACAGGCAGCTGCTCTCAGTAAGACGAAACAGAAACAATTGTATTACAATCTGATAAAAAGCGGCACAGCGAAAGCCAAAAACAGTGGTGGAAGGAGTGTGAAATATCGTGTAGATGCCTTTTTGATGTTGGATGTCAACAAAGATGGTACTTATGAATTGTTCACTACGGATTACAGCTATAACAAAAAATGGCAAGTTGTAAACAACAATGTTTTTACAATAAATAAAAAAGGAAAAGTAATTTATGTAGATTCTTTCTGTAATTCAACTGAGCTTCATGGAACTGCAAAGAAAATATATTATAATACGTCGAAAAAAGGAATTGTGGCAGAAGCCTATGTATATCACGGGAAGTGCAATGTTTTGAAAGTTTATGGCGGCCCGGGGAAAGAATATTTTTCCAGTGAAGATGCCATGTATGTAGGAAATAAGCCTAAGAAATCACTTACGACGAATATAAAAGCATATTCCTATAGAGGTAATACAGAGAAGAATCGAAAAAAATATCTTAAGTGATAAAGAGGAGGGTCTGATATGAAAGAGAAAGAAATGAAGAAATCGTGGTTACTGCCGGGGATGCTGTGTATTTTAGCCGTGCTGATGATGTTTGTTTCAACACGGACGGTTCACGCAGAAAAGATGATAAAGAGCGGAGATTACACGTACACGGTCGTAAACAAGTATTCTTCTTCAAAGTGGAAAGCCAGGATTTACAGTCAGAAAACAGGCGGAGCCAAAAAGAAACTGATTACGGTAACAGGAATTGTTGATCTTCAATATGTATATAACGGAAATCTGTATTATGAAAAGGATAATACACGTGACGAAACGGTTGTTGATTTATGGGCATTGAATTTAAAGACGGGCAAAACAAAAATGGTTGTCTCAAATGCAACTGTACAGGCACATTACGGTGCGTATGTGGTGCTGATGCCTAATACAGGAGCTGCTGTACCGCTTCATTGTACCGTATATAATATGAAAACAGGAAAATCACGGGTGATTTCGAAAGACTGTCTGGGAGCGAATATATCAGGAAAGAAAATCTATTATGCGGAGACTACGGGTAAGCCTGTAGGATTTGCATATAAGACCAGAATCTATTCCTGCAGTCTTTCCGGAAGCAGTAAAAAAGCCGTTTCCGGATATTTTAAAGCAAGCTACTGCAATGAAATCACTTCAAAGTATGTTCGGTATTACAGGAGTGGAAAGACTTATAAGTATACGTATTAGAATTTGCCGGAGATGAAGCCATCAGGTATGAAAGCCTGGTGGCTTTTTCGGTTCCCTGGCTTGCTGTAATACGTATGACGTGTTAAAATGCTAATAAACATCTGGTAAAAGATTTTAGCAGTGAAGAAATGGAGACCTGATGAAAGATAAGTACGTTTTGACAGAATACGCATTGCCGGCAGGTTTGTCACAAAATCTGACGATTGGGCTGGTTTCAGACATTCATGAACGGAATATGGAGGAAATACTGGCTCTTTTGAGACAGGGAAAGCCGGATCTGATCATGGTTGCGGGAGATACCTTTGAGCGATATGGAACAGATATGGATGCGGCGGACAGGGATGCCCGAAGAATTCTGAAAGAGGGAGCAGGGACGAAAATGATCCGCCATATCCTGATGCGACTGGATGATCTGTTCGACGGAATCTCAGGAAAGCGAACCCATGATCCGGAGAATGCGTATCAGTTTTTACGGGAAGCAGGAAAAATCGCACCGGTGTTTTTAAGTCCCGGAAATCATGAGTGGTATTGGCTGCCGGAGGATTTGGAAATAATGAAGGAAACCGAGACCCGATTATTGGACAATAAGGATTGCGAAGTTGAGATAAAAGGAATATCGGTACGGATTGGCGGACTTTCTACGGAGGCGGATTTCGAATGGCTGGAAAGTTTTTGCGGGAAAGACGGCTATAAGATTCTGCTCTGCCATCATCCGGAATATTATGAACCATATCTGAAGGACAGAAATATAAATCTGATTCTGTCGGGACATGCGCATGGCGGCCAGATCCGGATACGAAATCAGGGGATTTACGCACCGGGGCAGGGACTTTTTCCGAAATATACAAAAGGAATATATGACGGGAAACTGATCGTTACCACAGGTGCTGCCAATACGGCTTCCGTTCCGAGATGGGGAAATCCCTGCGAGGTCGTGATGATACAGATATAGAGACCATTGCGGCGCAGATATTAATATATAAAATGAAATAAAATCCCTCCCACATTCCACCGCTGTATAAAACGGATGGAAGCGGGAGGGGATTTTTATACATTTTCGGGTGCCTGTTTTTTACGCATTTTCCAGTGCCTGTGCCAGGTCTGCGATAATGTCATCTACATTTTCAATTCCTACGGAAAGACGAATCATTCCCGGGGAAACACCAGCTTCACGGAGCTGTTCGTCATTCATCTGGCGGTGTGTATGGCTGGCCGGATGAAGAACCATGGTAATGGAAGCGGCTACATGAGTTGCGATCGTGGCAAGCTTTAAGCTGTCCATGAAGCGGACCGCAGCTTCACGGCCTCCGTTTAATTCAAAGGAGATAACACCGCAGGTACCCTTTGGCATATATTTCTGGGCCAGGTCATGATACTTGTCTCCCGGAAGTCCTGCGAAGTTTACGGAAGCAACTTTTTCATGAGCGCTCAGATACTCTGCTACCTTCTGGGCATTGCAGCAGTGGCGCTCCACACGAAGCGGCAGGGTCTCAAGCCCCAGGTTCAGCAGGAAGCAGTTCATGGGAGAAGGAATGGAGCCAAGGTCGCGCATGAGCTGTGTAGTGGCTTTGGTGATGTAGGCTTTTTTTCCAAACCGTTTGGTGTAAACTACGCCATGGTAGGATTCATCGGGTTCCGTAAGACCGTGATATTTATGTCCGTAAGCTTCCCAGTCAAAATTTCCGCTGTCCACGATGGCTCCGCCTACCTGTACGGCATGTCCGTCCATATATTTCGTAGTGGAATGGGTTACAATATCAGCGCCCCACTCAAATGGCCGGCAGTTCACCGGGGTGGCAAAGGTGTTGTCCACGATCAGCGGGACACCGTGAGAGTGTGCCACTTTTGCAAATTTTTCAATATCCAGGACAACCAGAGCCGGATTGGCAATGGTTTCTGCGAAGAGCGCCTTGGTGTTCGGCTGGAATGCTGACGCGATTTCCTCTGCGCTGGCATCTGTATCTACGAAGGTGCAGTCGATGCCAAGCTTTTTAAAGGTAACTGCCAGAAGGTTAAAGGTTCCGCCATAAATGGTGGAGGCTGCGACTACATGGTCACCTGCTTCACAGATGTTAAATACAGCATAGAAGTTTGCCGCCTGTCCGGAAGAGGTGAGGATAGCAGCAACACCACCCTCCAGGTCTGCAATTTTTGCTGCAACGGCATCGTTGGTCGGGTTCTGGAGACGGGTGTAAAAATATCCGTCAGCCTTTAAGTCAAAAAGCTGTCCCATCTCATCGGTCGTATCATATTTGAATGTGGTACTCTGACAGATGGGAAGCGCACACGGCTCACCCTTTTGCGGAGTGTAGCCGGAGTGGATGCATTTGGTTTCCTGTTTAAAATCACTCATGCTTTTGTATCCTTTCTTAATTTAAGATATAAAAATGTCCAGGCTGTTCAATAAGCCTGGATAAAGAAATGCTCAGGCTTTTTCTAACCAGCCTGCGTATATATAAGTAAATGCCCAGGCTTTTTCTAACCAGCCTGCGTGTATATGAGTAAATGCCCAGGCTTTTTCTAACCAGCCTGCGTATATATAAGTAAATGCCCAGGCTTTTTCTAACCAGCCTGCGTGTATATGAGTAAGTGCCCAGGCTTTTTCTAACCAGCCTGCGTGTATATGAGTAAATGCCCAGGCTTTTTCTAACCAGCCTGCGTGTATATGAGTAAATGCCCAGGCTTTTTCTAACCAGCCTGCGTATATATAAGTAAATGCCCAGAGCCGGAATCGAACCAGCGACACGAGGATTTTCAGTCCTCTGCTCTACCAACTGAGCTATCTGGGCCTGCCTGATGAAACATCACCTCTAGAATATTACCATATTTTTCACACCATTGCAACAAAAAAATTCAATTTTCTGATCTTGGCGGGAAGATTGTCGGGAAGATGGAAGTTACAGGAGGCCGGCAGGGTCTATACAAAATTTTTTCGTTACTGGAGCCCATTTACCTCATAAAACGAAGGAAAATCCCGGATTTCCAGGGCAAATTTTTCTCTCCAGCAGAAGTATTATCTTCTGAGACCCCATTTTTTTAGATTTCCGGGGTCTGGGGAAACATTTTTTCTGCATAGATACATTTGGCATTGGAAATCTTGCTTTTTTGCGAGAATTTCCCGGTAAAGTGGCTCTGGACGGGAGAAAATTTTGCATAGGCCCCGCGTGGCCTGTTCGTGTCTGTAAATTCCAATTGTTGGAACTTCCGAAAGACCCTATGATTTTGTACTACGGACAAATGTCTTTTACACATTGACAACAATGAGCGAATCAGGTATAATCTCCTTTAATATCTGCTCGCAAAACGAATAAAAAATAACAATCTGCTCGCAGAACAAAAATAAAACCACTATTTGTTCGCAGAACGAATATGGAAACAAAGGAGGATGAGAAATGTATTCATTTGAAGAAATCGAGAAGGTAGATCCGGAGATTGCGAAGCTTATCAAAGCGGAGGTGGCCCGCCAGAATTCTCACATCGAGCTGATTGCTTCAGAGAACTGGGTGAGTAAGGCTGTGATGGCCGCTATGGGAAGTCCGCTGACGAACAAATATGCAGAGGGTTATCCGGGTAAAAGATTCTATGGCGGGTGTGTCTGTGTGGATGAGGTAGAGACACTCGCCATAGAGCGTGCCAGGATGCTTTTTCAGTGTGAATATGCAAATGTTCAGCCGCATTCAGGAGCGCAGGCAAACATGGCCGTCTTTTTTGCAATGTTAAAGCCCGGTGACACTGTCCTTGGAATGAATCTGAACCACGGCGGACATCTGACACATGGAAGCCCGGCGAATATGTCCGGTATGTATTTTAATGCCGTGAACTATGGTGTAAATGATAACGGTGTGATCGATTATGAGGAAGTCCTGCGTATTGCAAAGGAATGCAGGCCGAAGCTGATCGTAGCAGGCGCCAGTGCATATGCACGTACCATTGATTTCAAAAAATTCCGTGAGATCGCAGATGAAGTGGGAGCATATCTCATGGTGGATATGGCACATATTGCTGGTCTTGTGGCAACGGGACAGCATCCAAGCCCGATCCCGTATGCGGATGTGACGACGACCACGACCCATAAGACCCTTCGCGGTCCGCGCGGCGGTCTGATCCTGAGCAGTGCTGAGACGGCGAAAAAATTCAACTTCAACAAAGCTGTTTTCCCGGGAATCCAGGGAGGCCCGCTGATGCATGTCATTGCGGCAAAAGCAGTGTGCTTCCAGGAAGCACTGCAGCCGGAATTCCAGGAATACGGACGTCTGGTAGTGGAAAATGCAAAAGCACTTTGCAGTGGCCTGATGAAACGCGGCGTGGATATTGTGTCGGGGGGAACGGACAATCATCTCATGCTGGTGGATCTGCGAAGCCTGAATATCACTGGAAAAGAGATGGAAAATCTTCTGGATGAAGTGAATATCACCTGCAATAAAAATGCGATTCCAAATGATCCGCAGTCTCCGTTTGTGACCAGCGGAGTCCGTCTGGGAACTCCCGCTGTTACTTCCCGTGGCATGAAGCCGGAGGATATGGACATTCTCGCAGAAGCCATTGCCATGACACTGAAAAGCCGTGACCACCAGGAGCAGGCGAAAGCACTGGTAAAAGGACTGACCGATAAATATCCGCTTGTAGGATAAATCCTTTTGACGGAAAATGGGATAAATTTACAATATTTTTGAATAGGATAGTTTTTGATCCGGCCGAATATGATTCAGCCGGGTCTTGCCATGTGAGGGGCAAAGTGTTAAGATAAGTATTATTATAAAGAAGCACAGGAAAGCAGGTGAGACGCTTGGAGAAGATAGTCATTATCGGTGCCGGACCGGCGGGTATTTCCGCAGCGCTGTATGCTGCCAGAGCTAATATGGATCCGCTGGTGATCAACAACGGCATCGGTGCTTTGGAAAAAGCAGAAAAAATCGAAAATTATTATGGCCTCCCGTATCCTATGTCAGGCAGGGAATTATTTGAGACAGGGCTTTCGCAGGCGCGTGCCCTTGGAGTGCGGATTTTAGACGCACAGGTTCTTGGAATGGGAGGTTTTGACACTTTTGAGATAAAAACGACCGCAGGAGATCTGGAAGCAGAAAGCGTCATTCTGGCGACGGGCAGCAGGCGTGCTGCACCGAAGATTCCCGGAGTAAAGGAATTCGAGGGAAGAGGCGTGAGCTATTGTGCTGTTTGCGATGCCTTTTTCTACCGCGGAAAAGAAGTGGCGGTTCTGGGAAACAGTGACTTCGCCCTTCATGAAGCAGAGGAGCTGTCAAATACGGCTTCCGGTGTGACCATTTATACGGATGGAAAAGCACCGGAGTTTTCCAGAGAATCCCCGTTCGCAGTCAATACCATGAAAATTCAGGCTATTGAAGGCGGAGAAAAGGTATCCGGCATCCGTCTGGAGCCGGATGTATCGGCACAGGAAGAAGGAAATGAAGCAACATCCTTCATGCCGGCGGATGGCGTTTTCGTTGCGCTGGGGATAGCCGGAAGCTCGGAGATGGCCAGACAGATGGGCGCACAGCTGACGGAAAAAGGGCACATCAAAGTGGATGAAACCATGGAGAGTACCATTCCCGGACTTTTTGCAGCAGGAGACTGTACAGGAGGCCTTTTGCAGGTGGCAAAGGCAGTTCATGAAGGGGCACAGGCCGGAATCAGCGCGATCCGGTATGTAAAAAAGAGAATCAACGCTTCCTGATATGGAAATACTTTTCAGGGAAGAAATAAATGAGAAATCAGAACTACGAGAAAAGGAGAATCATTATGGCAAAAGTAATTACATCACAGAATTTTGAAGCAGAAGTATTAAATTCAGACAAACCGGTACTGGTGGATTTCTGGGCAACCTGGTGCGGACCCTGCAGACGACAGGCGCCGATCGTGGAAGAACTGGCAGAGGAAGGCTACGCAGTCGGAAAAATAGACGTAGATCAGGAGCCGGGTCTGGCGCAGCAGTATCAGATCATGAGCATCCCCACCCTTCTGATTTTTAAGGGAGGAAAGGAAGTAAAACGTCTGGTAGGACTGACACCGAAGAGCACGTTAGTGGAGCTTCTGGCAGAATAATAAGATGAAAATACTGTTAGCGGCATGTAATGCCAAATACATTCATTCCAATCTGGCTGTTTATAATCTGAAGGCTTATGCCAACCAGTACAAAGAGCATATTATTCTGAAGGAATACACCATCAATCAGCTGAAGGATGACATCATGAAGGACATTTATCTGGAAGAACCGGACGTGATCTGCGTGTCCTGTTATATCTGGAATATTTCCTTCGTGAAAGAACTGATGCGGGATCTTCATAAGATTATGCCGGATGTTCCAATCTGGGCGGGCGGACCGGAGGTATCTTTTGATGCACAGGATTTTCTCCGGGAAAATCCTGCCTTTGCCGGAGTAATGGTGGGGGAAGGGGAAGAAACCTTCCTGGAACTGGTTCGGTATTATGCGGAGGGCGGCGCAGGAGAAGGAAAAACTCTGTCCGGAATTCGTGGAATTGCCTTCCGGGAGGGAGATGAGATCCGCCATAATGGCTGGCGGGATACGATGGATTTAAGCACAGTTCCCTTTGCCTATCAGGATCTGAAGGAATTTCAGAACCGCATCATATATTATGAAAGCAGCAGAGGCTGTCCTTTTTCCTGCAGCTACTGTCTTTCTTCCGTGGATAAAAAGCTGCGATTCCGTGATCTGGAGCTGGTGAAAAAGGAACTGCAGTTTTTCCTGGATCACAAGGTGCCTCAGGTGAAATTTGTAGACCGGACCTTTAACTGCAAGCATGACCATGCCATGGCCATCTGGACCTATATTGCAGAGCATGATAACGGAATTACCAATTTTCATTTTGAGATTTCCGCAGATCTTTTGCGGGAAGAGGAATTGTCCCTGATGAAGACCATGCGTCCCGGACTGATTCAGCTTGAGATCGGAGTACAGTCCACAAATCCGGACACAATCCGTGCCATTCACAGAACGATGGATTTCGGCAAACTATCGGCAATTGTGAATCGGATTCACAGCTTCGGAAATATCCATCAGCACCTGGATCTGATCGCAGGACTTCCCTTTGAGGATTATGAAAGCTTCCGCCGGTCTTTCGATGATGTATATGCTCTCAGACCTCAGCAGCTTCAGCTTGGTTTCCTGAAGGTGCTGAAAGGCTCTCATATGAAGGAGATGGAAGCAGAATACGGCATCATACATAAAGAACAGGAGCCGTATGAGGTGCTGAGTACCAACTGGCTTTCCTACCGGGATGTTCTTCGCCTGAAAATGGTGGAAAATATGGTGGAAGTGTATTATAATAGTGGACAGTTTGAGAACACGCTGCGGACCATAGAGCCACTGTTTGCGGATGCGTTTTCCCTGTATGAAGCTCTGGGATGCTTCTACGAAGAAAAAGGGTACGATACCGTTTCCCATTCACGAATGCGCCGCTACGAGATTCTGCTGGAATTTGTAAGAGAGCGGCTGGATGAAAGAATGGACAGACCTGGACAGCAGGAAATGGAAGGGACCGGGCAGTCTCATCTTTGCTCCTGGGAGCAGGCGGCGGACGCCATGGTGCATGACCTGTATCTGAGAGAAAACCTGAAAAGCCGTCCGTCCTTTGGAATGGATCAGAAGCCGTATGAGAAGGCGGTCTGGGAATACCGCAGAAGAGAAAACGTGGACAGGACTTCACATATCGAAGTATTTCGGGATGGACGCGTTTTATTGTTTGATTATACAAAAAGAGATCCTCTGATGCACAATGCCTGTGTAACGGAGATTTCTCTTTGAATCCGGATGGTTAAAATTGTGACAGAATGGGATAGCCTGTTAGAAAAGGAGAAAATAAGTTATGAATATGTTTGACCCCAGGAAAAGAAAAGTGTTGACGGCTGTGATCGCCATTATTCTTGTGCTGGCGATGGTGGTTCCGACTGTGATTTCCTTACTTCTGTAAAGAGGAAACAGGATGAGACTGGGAAAGAAAGCAATGGAAGCACTGCAGGCAGAGGTCACCGGGAGACTGCTTCCGGGAAATGAGCTTGTGGTGGCTGGACCGGTGGCACTGAAGGGAACCTCCCTGATCGCCAAGGAAAAAAAAGAAATGCTGCGAGAGCATTTTTCAGAGGGATTTCTCAGAACTTCAGCCTCTCTTTACCGGGATTTCGGTGCAGGGGAAAAGCCTGAGAAAAGTGCTGCCTGGGAAAAAGCCGGAAACGCCGGAGCTACAGCACTTCTGGCTCTGGGCGAAGGCGGCTTTTTGAGCGCACTGTGGAAGATGGCGGAAGCATCCTCCGTGGGACTTGATGTGGACTTTCGAAAAGTGCCTGTGAGGCAGGAGACCATTGAAATCTGTGAGATTTTTGATCTGAATCCTTATCGGCTGTTATCGGACGGAGCGATTCTCATCGGAATTCCCGCAGGAGAAGCTCTGGTGCAGGAATATCACAGAATGGGTCTGATGGCTGCCGTGATCGGCCAGACAAACAGCGGGAATGACCGCCTGCTTTACAGCGGAGAGAGCGCCAGATATCTGGAGCGGCCCGCAGAAGATGAACTGAAAAAGGTCATTGGAAATTTTCAGGAGGTTTTTTGAAATGGCAAGATTAAATATTGTACTTCATGAGCCGGAAATCCCGGCAAATACGGGAAATATCGGCCGTACCTGCGTGGCCACAGGAACCAGGCTGCATCTGATCGAGCCCCTTGGGTTTTCACTCAGCGAGAAAGCGCTGAAGCGTGCCGGCCTGGATTACTGGAAAGACCTGGACGTGACGACATATCTGGATTATGAGGAATTTCTGGAGAAAAATCCCGGAGCGAAGATATACTATGCCACCACAAAAGGACCTCAGACATACGCAGATGTGCATTATGAAGAAGATTGTTATATCATGTTCGGAAAGGAAAGCGCCGGGATCCCGGAGGAAATCCTGCGGGACAACCAGGAAACCTGTGTCAGGATACCGATGATCGGGGATATTCGTTCCCTGAATCTGAGCAATTCTGTTGCAATCATTTTGTATGAGGCTCTGCGCCAGAACAATTTTGACCATATGTGTCTGGAAGGGCATCTGAGAAAATACGACTGGAAATGATCAGGGACCGCCTGCTTTGGGCGATCCCTTTTTTTCTGCGTGCCTGACGGCGCACGTCCGTATTTGTTTTATCAGTGTTTATCTGGCTTTTTCCAGAGTAAAGATGAACTCTGTTCCGACACCTTCCGTGCTGATGACGTTAATATTCTGGTTGTGGGCATTCAGGATTTCTTTTACAATAGAAAGGCCCAGGCCGGTTCCTTTTCTGTCTTTTCCGCGGGAGGAGTCTGTTTTATAAAAACGGTCCCAGATTTTGGAAAGACTTTCTTTGGGGATTCCGCATCCGTGATCCTTTACAGATACGAATACCGTTCCGTTTTTTTCTGTTGTTTCCAGAATGATGGAGGAATTGTCCTCGCTGAATTTAATGGCATTGTCCAGAAGATTGTACAGAACCTGCTGAATCTGCTCCATATCTGCCCAGACAAACAGCTCCCGTCCGGAAAGGATCAGCTCCAGGCGGATTTTCCGCTCCGTGCAGATTCCCTCAAAGGTATTTGCCGTTGTCTTGATGGTTTCGTTGATATCAAAACGTTTGAGCTGCATCAGACGCTTTTTGACGTCCAGCTCGTTCAGAGTCAGAAGACTTCGGGTCAGTTTTTCCAGACGTTCGGATTCATAGGCAATGATCTTCAGATATTTGCCCTGCATTTCCGGAGGAATGGTTCCGTCCAGCATGGCTTCCACATATCCCTTGATGGACGTAAGCGGAGACCGGAAATCATGGGAAACATTGGAAATAAACTCCCGCTGGTACTCTCCATTTTGGTTCATGGTATCCGACATGTAATTCAGCGTGTTGGCCAGATGGCCGATCTCGTCGTCAGATTCCACAGGAATTTTATAGGAAAGATTTCCGTTTGCATACTCTTCGGTTCCTCTCATGATATACTGCAGGGGTATGTCTACCTTTTTCCGATACAGAAGCAGCATGGAAAAGGCGAGGACATAGATCAGCAGGAAAATAAGCTGCATGATGGAGAGGATATCGCTGCGGCTCTGATAAAGAGTATTCATCTGATAATGAATGGCAATATATCCCTTTGTGGTCATATCGGAGGTGATCGGTGCGATCACACTGAGCCTGTCATTCTTAAAATGCCCGTAAAAGTCCCCGACCTGATAGTAGTTTCCGCCCCATTCTGTGGGATTAAAGCTGGCGATGGCAACAGGTCTGGCATCGGAATCCGTTTTTGCAGTATCCACAATGATCTGGTTCTGGTTGTTGATGATCCAGACATCTGCATCCTGAAATGTGGCGATCGCCGTGAGAGTTTGTTTTACCGCATCCAGATTGGAACTGGAAATATTGTGTTTTACCGTATCATAGGAGGCGATATTATTCGCCTCTTTGTACAGCGCTTCACTTAAGGACTGTTCCAGATGCCGTTCCACCAGATAGGATCCTCCCAGGCTTACCAGGAAGAAGCTTAGGATCCCGATCATGATATAGCAGATTAAAAACTTCCTGTAGAGTGTTTGTTTCATTCACTCTTCACCTCAAATTTGTAGCCGATGCCCCATACGGTGGAGATGGACCAGCAGGGATGATCCTTTATCTTTTCCCGGAGACGTTTGATGTGTACGTCCACGGTACGGGTATCGCCAATGTACTCATATCCCCAGATGTGATCCAGAAGCTGCTCTCTGGTGAATACCTGATTGGGGGAGGCTGCCAGGAAATACAAAAGCTCCAGCTCCTTTGGGGGCATGTCTACCTGCCGTCCCATGTAGGTTACGGAGTAGTTGGTGAGATTGACCGTCAGATCCGGATAGTTCACACACTTTTCATTGGGGACAGCAGCCGGCGCTTTTACCTGGAACCGGCGGAGCACGGCACGCACCCTGGCAACAAGTTCTTTGGAATCAAAGGGTTTGATGATATAGTCATCAGCTCCCAGCTCCAGGCCCAGCACCTTGTCAAAGGTCTCTCCCTTGGCGGAAAGCATGATGATGGGGACATCGGATGTGTGACGGATCTCTCGGCAGACCTGATAGCCGTCAATGCCCGGAAGCATCAGATCCAGCAGGATCAGGTTCGGTCGGAAAGTCTGAAATTCCTTTAATGCCTGCTCCCCGTCATTGACAATCTTCGTTTCAAAGCATTCTTTGGTCAGATAAAGAGAAATCAGCTCCGCAATATTGTTATCATCGTCTACGATGAGAATTTTCTGTTTTGCAACCATAGATACCTCCTGTGTGCCATATGGCACACTTTATTATTTTTTAAATTCCACGATGGTCACGCCGGCATCGCCTTCGCCAAATTCGCCCAGGCGGAAGGATTCCACGTGTTTCTGACGTCTCAGATAATTGTGCACACCCTTTCGTAAAGCACCGGTACCTTTGCCGTGTACGATGCGCACGCTTTTCAGATGGGCGATGTAAGCATCATCCAGATATTTGTCAAGCTCTGCGATGGCTTCGTCCACGGTTTTTCCGAGAAGGTTGATCTCCGTGGAGACACTGGCGGACTTGGACATTCGGATTTTGCCGGCTCCGGTACGGGAAAGGCCAGGTGTATTGATGACCGGTTCGTCCACAAGCTCCAGGTCGGAAATGTGTACCTTGGAGCGGATGATTCCCATCTGTACGAACAGGAATCCTTTGGAATCCGGGTGACTGCTCACCGTACCCTGAAGGTTCATGCTGAGCACCTTTACGGTGTCTCCCAGGGAGAGGTCTTTCGCAGTCAGCTGTTTTTTCGGCTTTTTGGCAGCAGCCTGCATGGACATGTTCTTTTCCGTCTGGTTCATGCGGGCACGGAGAGCCTGGCGCTCTTTTTCCACAGCAGCGGTATCCACATGATCCTTCTGGAATTTGTGGAACAGCTTCATGGTCTGATCGGCGTAATCCTTTGCCTCAGCGAGGATTCTGTGTGCTTCTTCGTTCGCCTCACGAATGATGCGTTCCTTTCGTTCATCCAGCTTTTCCTGCTTGGCTTCCATCTGATTTTTCAGAGTCTCAATTTCACTCTTGTACCGCTCAATTTCCATGCGCTCATTTTCGATGGTGACACGGCTGTTTTCCAGGGAGGTCAGTACATCCTCAAAGGATTCGTCCTGTTCGCTGATCTGTTCTTTTGCCCTTTCGATGATGAAATCCGGAAGACCGAGCTTGGCAGAGATGGCAAAGGCATTACTTTTTCCGGGGACGCCGATGAGCAGGCGGTAGGTGGGCCGCAGGGTTTCCACGTCAAATTCACAGCAGGCATTTTCCACACCGGAGGTGGAGAGGGCGTAAACCTTCAGCTCGCTGTAATGGGTGGTGGCCATGGTCCGGATTCCCTGTTCGTGAAGGTAGGAGAGAATGGAAATTGCCAGTGCCGCACCTTCCGTGGGATCCGTTCCGGCTCCAAGCTCATCGAAAAGCACCAGGGATTTCCGGTCTGCTTTTTTCAAAAAGGATACCACGTTTGTCATATGGGAGGAGAACGTACTCAGAGACTGCTCGATGCTCTGCTCGTCTCCGATATCTGCATATACCTCATGGAAAATGGACAGCTCTGAGCGGTCATTGGCAGGAATATGAAGCCCTGCCTGTCCCATCAGGGTAAGAAGTCCTACCGTTTTCAGGGAAACCGTTTTACCGCCGGTGTTGGGGCCGGTTACCACTAGGAGGTCGAAATCATCTCCCAGGCGTACGTCAATGGGAACGGCCTTTTTTTTCGCAATGAGTGGGTGGCGCGCCTGTTTCAGGCGGATTCTTCCCTCTTCATTCAGAATCGGCTCACTTCCGTTCATATCCATCGCCAGAGAAGCGCGGGCAAAAATGAAGTCCAGCTGTACCATGATTTCCAGGTCGGAGCGGATGGCATCCAGATTTTCTGCGGTCTGCTGGCTTAAGGCGGCAAGGATCGCTTCGATTTCCTTCTGCTCCTGAAGCTCCAGCTCGCGGATGTCATTGTTTAATTTTACAACAGCCATCGGCTCAATGAAAAGGGTGGAGCCTGTGGAGGACTGGTCATGGATCATACCGGGAACCTGCCCTTTGTACTCAGCCTTTACCGGAATGCAGTAACGCCCGTTTCGCATGGTGATGACGGAATCCTGCAGATAATTGCGGGCACTTCCGCTGACAAGAGAAGCAAGCTGGGTGTGAATCCGGTCGTTGGCAATCTTCATGCTGCGGCGCACCTTCATAAGGCCGCTGCTGGCATCGTCGCTGATCTCATCCTGGGAAAGAATACAGCGGCGGATTTCCGAGGAAAGAGGAGTCAGAGGCTCCAGGCTGGCAAACATGCCATCCAGAGAATCCGGCAGGGAGTCGCCTCGCTCATTCCGGGAATATGCTTTGACCCGATTGGTGTTTTCCAGAAGACCGGCGATGGTCAAAAGCTCCGGAATGCCCAGAGTGCTTCCGATTTCCAGACGCTTTAGGGAGCCGCGTACATCCTTTACGCTTCCGAAGGAAATGTTTCCTTTCTGGAACAGGCGGGTGAGGGCATCCTTTGTCTGGGCCTGCATATGACGGATCTCGTAAATATCCGTGGAGGGCATAAGATTCCGGCAGAGCTCCTTTCCCATGGGGGAGGAGGCTTTTTCCACAAGCTGGTCAATGATTTTATAATATTCTAATGCTTTCAGTGCTTTCTGATTCATAATATCTCCTGATAATGTCTCCGGATACTGCTCCGGAGATTTTTCTCAAATTTTATAACAAAATTGTCCACTATCTATTTTACATGATTCCCTCTGTATTGAAAAGGAAAAAGTGAAATTTTATTCATAAAAAGTTCATAAGTTTTTGCTAAAATACATACAACTTATAAAGTTTTACAAATCGTTTTACAGGTAATACACAGGAGAGCAACACACAATGGGAAAGGACAGGGACAACAGACCCGACACAGATGATGACTACCAGTTCATGAAGGAAACGATCAAGAAAAGGCCTCCCGACACGAGAAGGATTTTTTGCAAAGCGGCGGCAATCGTCGGGGGAGGGGCACTGTTTGGTGTCAGTGCGGCAGCGGCCTTTTTTCTGAGTGCTCCCCGTATTCAGGAATTGAGCATCAGGACAGGAAAGAAGGAGGATGTAAAGCTTGCAGCTCCGACTCCGGGAGAGGCAGCTGAAACGGAGGAAGGTGAGGATGAAACATCGGATTTCAGAGAAGCTGCTGTATCCTCTGCGGCAGATACGGTGACCGGTGTTCCCATGGAGGAATACGAGAAGATTTACAGTCAGGCACTGGAGATTTCCAGAGAGCCGAGAAAGGCGCTTGTAAACGTTTCCGGTGTGTCGGACAGTGCAGATCTTCTGGATGATTCCCTGCTGAGCTATGGAGACATGGAGGGAATCATTTTTCTGGAAAGCGGCCCTGATTTTTATATATTGACAGAAAGTGAAGAAATAGAGGATGCAGAGAAACTGCAGATCACCTTTGCGGATTCCAGTACAGCCGAGGGATTTCTGTGTAAGACAGACAGCCGGACAGGACTTGCAGTAGTTCGGGTTCCGTCCATGGAAATCAGCGAAGAGACCAGACAGGAAATTTCGGTTGCTAACCTGAGCGATTCCTACAGCCTGCAGCAGGCAAAACCGGTCATTGCGATCGGAAGTCCAACCGGGGATAAAGATGGCGTTCTCTATGGCGTTGTCACGGCGGTTTCCAGCAAGCTTGCTGTGGCGGATGCAGAATTCAATCTCATGACGACCGATATGCAGGGCAGTCCGGAAGGAAGCGGCGTGCTTCTGGATGCCTCTGGAGATGTGGTCGGCATTATCACGAAGAAAGGCGAGGGAGAGACGAACATCATCCGGGCCCTTTCCGTGACACAGCTTCGCTCCCTGATTGAGACCATGTCCAATGGTGAGGCCATCCGGTATCTTGGAATCCACGGCGTAAGTATCACACAGGCTCAGGCCAAAGGTCTGGGGATTCCCCAGGGTGTCTATGTAAACAGGGTTGACAATGCTTCTCCTGCCATGACGGCGGGAATCCAAAGCGGCGACATCATTACCGGCATGGCTGGCAAAAGTGTAAAAAGCATGCAGTCCTACACCACCATTCTCCAGAAGCAGAAAACAGGCGATAAGGTAAAGGTTGCCGTTTCCAGGCAGAATGGTGAGGAGGGTTACGGAGAGATGGAATTTGAAGTAAGTGTGGAAGAAAAATAAACAGCACGGAAATTTTTTCAGTGATTGTTTTGCAAATACATAACAGACAGAAAGGCAGAAAGAAGAGATGCATTATTTAAACGAATTACACGAAGGAGACAGGGTAAACGGGATTTACCTTTGCAAACAGAAGCAGTCCGCGGTGACAAAAAACGGGAAACCTTATGAGAGTATTATCCTTCAGGACAAAACAGGCATGATGGACGGCAAGATCTGGGATCCCAATTCTCTGGGTATCGACGATTTTGACGCCCTGGATTATATTGAGATTATGGGAGATGTGACCAGCTTTGCAGGGGCCATGCAGATGAATATCAAGCGCGTGCGAAAAGCTGCCGAGGGAGAATATAACCCTGCAGACTATCTTCCGGTGAGCGAAAACAGTACGGATGACATGTACAGTCAGCTTCTTGCCATGATTGGCAGCGTAAAGAATACTTATCTTTCCACTCTTCTGAATAAGCTGTTTGTGGAGGATAAGGATTTCCTCAAATCCTTTGAGGAGCATTCGGCTGCAAAGACAGTGCATCACGGTTTTATCGGGGGACTGATGGAACATACCTTAAGCGTGACGAGACTGTGTGACTATATGGCAGGGGCGTATCCTCTGCTGAAAAGGGATCTGCTGATCACGGCTTCCCTGCTCCACGATGTGGGAAAGACCAGAGAGCTTTCTTCCTTTCCTTTAAATGACTACACCGACGAAGGACAGCTTCTGGGACATATCATCATCGGGGCTCAGATGGTTCACGATCTGGCAAAAGAGATTCCTGGTTTCCCTCAGGATCTGGAAAATCAGCTTGTGCACTGCATCCTGGCTCATCATGGGGAACTGGAGTATGGTTCGCCGAAGAAACCGGCTCTTGCAGAAGCAGTGGCCCTGAATCTGGCGGACAATACAGACGCGCGAATGGAAACACTGACCGAGATTTTTGCCGCAGACAAGGGCAAAAAGGAATGGCTTGGCTTTAACAGGATTTTCGAATCCAACTTAAGAAGGACAGGAGACATGTAATCTTTATGGAATATCGTAAAAATGATCTGGTTACGTTAGAGATTGAAGATTGCGGAATTGACGGTGAAGGTATCGGAAAAGCTGATGGCTTCACCGTTTTTGTGAAGGACGCAGTCATTGGAGATACGGTTCTGGCAAAAATCATTAAGGCAAAGAAAAATTACGGATACGGACGGTTGATGGAGATCCTCAAACCGTCCCCATACCGGGTGGAGCCAAAGTGCGCCATCGCCAGACAGTGCGGCGGGTGCCAGCTTCAGGCTCTTTCCTATGAAAAACAGCTGGAGTTCAAGGAAAACAAAGTGCGCGGACACTTGGAGCGGATTGGTGGATTTTCCAATCTGCCTATGGAGCCGATCATTGGAATGGACGAACCCTATCATTACCGGAACAAGGCACAGTTTCCGGTGGGCCGGGCAAAGGACGGGCGGATCGTCACGGGCTTTTACGCAGGGCGAACTCACAGCATTATCGAAAACCGTGACTGCGCCCTGGGAGTGCCGGAAAATAAAGAGATTCTGGACCGTGTGATTTCCCATATGGAAAAGTATGGGATTGAACCTTACGACGAGGGCACGGGAAAAGGTCTGGTGCGTCATGTGCTGATCCGGTATGGCTTTTTTACCGGAGAAGTGATGGTGTGCCTGATTTTAAATGGCACCAGATTGCCGAGGGAAGAGGAGCTTGTGGAAACGCTCAGGGAAATTCCCGGTATGACCAGTATTACGATTAATATAAATAAGAAGAGAAGCAATGTGATCCTGGGAGAGGAGCTTCGCCTTCTGTGGGGAAAACCATATATCACGGACAAGATCGGGGATATTTCCTATCAGATTTCACCGCTGTCCTTTTTCCAGGTGAATCCGCGCCAGACCGGAAAGCTTTACGCAAAGGCGCTGGAGTACGCTGACCTTCACGGGGAGGAAACCGTATGGGATCTGTACTGCGGCATCGGAACCATTTCCCTGTTTCTTGCCCAGAAAGCGAAATTCGTTCGCGGCGTGGAAATCATCCCGGCAGCCATCGAAAACGCAAGGGAAAATGCACGGATCAACGGCATCGAAAATGTGGAGTTTTTTGTGGGAAAGGCGGAGGAGGTTCTGCCGGAAGAGTATCAGAGAACCGGGACTTACGCCGACGTGATCGTGGTGGATCCGCCCCGTAAGGGCTGCGATGAGACACTGCTTTCCACCATCGTGGAAATGCAGCCGAAACGGGTGGTGTATGTAAGCTGCGACAGCGCGACTCTGGCCAGGGATCTGCGGTATCTGTGCGACAGGGGATATGAGCTGGTGCGCGTCTGCCCGGTGGACCAGTTTGGGAACACGGTGCATGTGGAGACGGTTTGCCTCTTGAGCAACCGAAAAGCGGATTCTCATATCAGACTTTCCTTAGACATGGAAGAGTATTACGACATCATGGACAAGGAAAAGGCTGAACAGAAATAACTTCATAATATACTGAACTTAAGCGATAGCTGTTGATGCGAAAGCATTGACAGCTATTTTTTTCGCGTTAAGGGAGGTGATGCCATTGG
>JALERH010000075.1 GCA_022764275.1 Blautia sp.
CTTTGTTCCTTTTTACTTAATTCTTTATCACCACTTATTTGCTGCTTATGTTCAATCTTTTTCTTAAGGCTCCCGGTCAAATCATCTGCTTTGATATTATTTTTTTTACAAAACTTCTCACAGGCTTTCTTACTTGGAAACTCTGCAATCGGCTTTTCCTTTGCTATCTCACCACTTGGGTATTTTACATCTGCAAAGAGATAATATCTTTTATCCTGATCACTTTTAACCATCTTAAAATTTGCAAATTTTCCAGTTTCTTTTGTAGACCTCTTAGTTTCTTCTCGCTCTGCTTTTTTAGTTGCTTCTTCCATTTGCTGCGACTGCTCTACAATCAGTTTTCTTTCCTCATTTTGAAGAAACTCTCCTAGTGACATCGGCTTATCATTGACTATGGTTTCCATGACAACACTCTGCCCTGCAATCTCAATGTTTTCTCCGTTAAGCAGTCCTGTAATTTCTTCCTCCGGAACCTCGCCCCTAATATCGACAACTAATTCCACATCACTTTCTTCATACTCGATGCCTCGGCTTCTACTACCGATTAGTACCGCATCTAAAACCTGTGCATCAATTCCCATGGTGTCCATGATATCCTGTGCCTTGCTTTTTACCATTTTCTCAATACTTTCTGCGTTTTCACCGTCAAGCTCATGGAATACTTCCATTGTTTTTGCCCGGTAGCTTTCAATCACATCTTCTGTCTCATAAACGGTTTCTTCCTGTGCATTTATCCCCAAAGGTTTTAACAATGCATCACTTACTTCCAAGTCTGGCACCTGAGCCTTAATCTGTTGTAAAAGACCTTGTGCTTCCATCTTCTCAGAAATGATGCCATCCTCATCATTTATAATATCCGCAAGATAGTCTGCAAGGTACTGAACCTCTCCATTTTTCAAATCTGTTACCATCATGGATATGTTTGCATCCAAATCTTCCACATCATCCGCATATCCATATGGATCATATCCTTTGGCAAATTCATCAATCTTTATTGCAAGTTTTTCTTCCTTACTTAGATTTGTTTCCTTTAACTTGGCAACCTTTTGGGCAATCGTTTCAGGCACCTCACCTCTTACTTCAAGATCTGGCATTGCAACAATGATTTGTGCAATTATATCCTGACAGGTTTCATTTTGACTGATTGCAGACACATATCCTAACATTTCAAGGTCAATGTGCTTTCCAACTACAATATCCATCTCCACGCTGTCAAGAGGATCCATTTCATCTTTTACCATAATCCCAATTGCCTTAATGCCGTTCATCCTTACTGCAGGGATTTCATCAAACTCTTTTATGGCATCCGTTACCGTTTCAATCCCTTCATGATATTCTCCAAGATTATGAAACTCGCTGCACTCTGCCACATACAAGGATACCTTTTGTTCCATTTCCTGCTTTCTTTCTAATCTGATTTCAGTAAGAGCATCCGATAAATCAGTAATGACCTTGCTGGCAGTTGCCCTTATCGTTTCCATGGATTCCTTAAGCTCCGACAATTCTTTTCCGCTACTCCATCCAGCAAGATAACCAAAGCTGTACTCTGACGTATCAATGCCGAAGTGCTGGCATACCGTATAGGCAACGGACTCTGCTTCCACCTCTTTTGTTTCCCGGTTCTTTTTTCGCTCATCCATGAGTCCTTCCATACGCATGTTGTCTTTATCATGGAGCAGGCTGTGTGCCAGCTCATGCACCGCTGTCTTTATGGTCTGTTGCTCGCTCATGCCTTCTTTCAGTACAATCTTTTGTTCTGCAGGTGAGAAATATCCCTTTGCACCACTTTCAATCTTCTGATACTCCATCGGCACCGGGGATATCTTTTCCATTGCTTTCATAAAATCCTTATATCCATCCATACTGCCGTCCAGTTCATTTACACCAAGTGTCGGGAGCGGCTCTCCTTCCGTCTGGCTTGCATCAAACACCGTTACGACCTTAAAGGCAGGGATTTTTACCTCTACTTCCTCCTGTTCTCTTTTCCCTTCTTTATCAAGCTTTGGCTGGTTTGTGTTCGGATCTATGACATCCCGCAGTGCTTTTTTCTTATAGGGTGACGGTGCAATGATTTTGATTCCTTTTTCTCCTTTTTTTACGTGCCGCTTAAAATTATTCTGCCAGGCAGTATAACCGGCAACCTTTGTAGCATCCGGTTTTTGCAAAGCAATCAGCAGTGTATTATGAAAGCTATAGCTATGGAATTTTGACATGGTATTTAAGTAATTTTTATACGTATCTGACTGAAACAAATCCTTAATTCCCTGCTCCAATTTTTCTGTAATCTGTCTAACCTGTGTAGGCAGCTTCTCTCCCTTTGTCTGATAGTCGCTCTTTTCCGCTATGCTTCCAATGTTTACGCTTTTATAATCTGTTTTAAGGCGCAGTGAACTCATGGGCATCATTTCCTTTTGCTTAAAAGAAAAAAACGGGTATTATCACCGCCCACAATAATATGGTCTGTAAGCGGAATCCCCATAAGTTCACATACCCGATTCATACGGTCAGTAAGCATCGTATCTTCCTTACTTGGCTCTAAGTTCCCGGACGGATGATTATGCAAAAGCATCATATTGGAAGCATTAGAAAGAATCGCTGCTTTCATAATCTCTCTTGGATGGGCAACTGCTTCATTGATGGAACAGTTACACGGATAATAGTTATACTGACAATAACCAAATGAACCATAGTTATAACAACATGGAGTGTAACGCAAACAGGTATTTCCTCAATATCTCCAAGTTCATAATTCATTGTCGGAGAAAGAAATTCCAAAAAATGGCTTGCAACTTTAGAATTACATAATCCAAGAATATATTTCTTCTCACTTTCTTGTACCGATATGGTCATTCCTGCTTCGGAAGATATATAACCAGTTGGCTTATGCCTAAAGGATAATGTAGATGTTGAAATTTTTGTCCATGTAATTACATCTTCAAAGTAATGTTTAGTCCCTTGTGGCCTAGAACGAAGTTTTCCTTTTTCATCTACAAAATGTTTTATTGCGAAACCATTATTTTCCCAATTAACAACATAATCATCGTTTCCACGCCATTTTCTATATTCTCCACCTTTATTATATGGAAACCATTTTTTTCCACTATTCTCTGCGTCAACTGCATCTCCCGCATGAAAATTTATCTTCTCCATGTTTACTTCAAACCAGTATTTCAGGAAAAGATCCACACTTCCTGTTATCAATCCCTGTGAAATTTCCCCTCTTTCCTTTAATTTAGGGTATGAAAAATCTTGTAAATCCTTCTCTGTAGCCCAATAAGCGAAAGCATGCTTAGGGACTTCCAAATACTTATCCATCGTTGCATATAGTCTTTGATTGTTTAGATGGTCAAAGAAGTCTTCTTGCTTGTCAGTACTATTAACGAGTCTAAAATAAACACCTTGTAACCCAATATTAGCATTTCGAAATATATGTGCAACAGTCTGTACTACTTCTCCCGGAATAGTATCAAAAGCTCTTGCTCCAAGATGAAGCATCGTAACTATTTCTTTGTTTAAAATAATATCGTCCCTTAATTTTTGAAAACTTGCAAGAAACATCCAACTATGCATATTTATCATGGAAGTAAAGCCACTTAATTTCACAAAATTTGTTTCCATAAACATTGCGAACATATCGTTTTTACTGTTACAAATACTTCTGCGTCTGCTCATCGATAAAGGAAATATCCACCGCCGTCATCAGCGGAATCTGCTTATTGTCCACCAGATCCAGCAGCTCCCGGATTAGAAAAGTCAGACGGATATATCGCTGCAGCTGGGCCCGACTCTCACCAAGCTGATCTGCAACCGCTAAATCTGATCTCACGGAAATTGTCTCATTTTGAGACATTTTTTCCGCAACTGTCACCGTTCGTCCATTGAGCACTCGACCATCTTTTCCTGGTCTTCCAATTTTTCTCTTCACAGCGTCATACTTCATCCGATACGCAAACGCCTTCTCACTCGGCAGGATCTCTTCCCTCTGCAAATTTGCATCCACCATGACAATGGTCGCGTCATCATCAGATAGTTCTCTGACAAAGGCCGGAATAAGTTCCAGCCCTGCCAGCTTTGCCGCATGCATACGCCGATGCCCGGAGATCATCTCATAATGATTCTCACCGATGCTTCGCACCAGCACCGGTGTCAGAATGCCATTCTGCTTAATGCTGCTGACAAGATCCTGCATCTTCTCATCATCCAGCACCTTAAAGGGATGGTTCTTAAAAGGCACAATCTCTGAGATTCGAATCTCTACAGCTGCTTCTTCATTCGGTACACCCAGCAACTCATCCACGCTGATCAGCTTAATCTTCTCCCCTGGTCTCTTCTTCTGCGTCATGATCCAGCACCTCCTTTGCCACTCCCAGATATGCCCGCGCAATCTTGCAGTCCGGCCGATACTTAAAAATACTTACGCCCTCAGAACAGGTCTCCTCTGCTCTGACGGATCTCGGAATATAACCGGCAAAAGTGCCGACCTTCGGGTCCTGCCCATAGATTTCATGCACCTTCACGATCATATCTCTGGTATAAACCGTACGCATATCCACCATCGTGAGCAAAATGCCCTCCACCTTCAAGTGCTTATTGAGCTGCCGTCTCACCTTGGATATGGTGGAAAGCAGCTGCTCCAGCCCCTTCACCGGCAGGTAGGAGGTCTGGACCGGAATGATCACAGAATCTGCAGCCACCAGCGCATTGATTGTCAACATTCCCAGGGAAGGCATGCAGTCAATCAGGATGTAATCATAATAATATCTGATTTCCTCCACATAAGCCTTCAGAATCAGCTCTCTGCTCATCACATTGATCAGAGCCACCTCCAGACCTGCCAGTTCGATATTCGCCGGAATCAGATCCATTCCTTCCTTATGATGCAGGATGCCCTCTCCCAGGTCGATGCCCTCTTCATTAACAATATCTGTCATAATATTCGCCAGTGTCACCTTCAAATCATCCGGCTGCACATACCCCAGGCTGGCCGTACAGGAACCCTGCGGATCTGCATCAATAATTGCCACCTTTTTGCCATAACGCGTCAGAGCCGCTGCCAGATTCACGGCAGTAGTCGTCTTCGCGCACCCACCCTTTTGGTTTGCTATCGCAATAACTTTTCCCTTCATCTATTAATTCTCCTCCTCAAAACTCTCCAGAAATTCATCCATCTTCTCCAGGTTGTACAACGTGATCCGGTTGATCCGGTACACCGCCCCCGCATCCTGAGCCCACTTACGGAAGGTATTCTTACCGACGGAATAGTATTCCGCACCCTCCTCCAGTCTGACAAATTTTTTGCCCCTGTTCTTTACCAGCTTCTCTACAGATTCTGTTCCCTTATTTCTTTTATACATCTCTTAACCCTCCTTGACCTTGTCTACTCTTGCCGCCACCTCCGGATGCTCACCCAAAAATCGCTCCACGATATCCAGATCCACGATGGCACATTTCCGCAGAATGAAATTTGCCTCTGCTTCCTTGGCCAGTCGCACAAAAGAATAAAATGGAATGCTGTATAACCGGGATCCATCCGTATAGGTGACAAACCGCCTCGCTTTTCCCTTCAGATATTTATCCAGGTTAGGAAGGCGGGCCTTCTGCTCTGCCACTTTTGCCATCACTTGTCTCCTTGTTTTCGCCGCACAGGTTTCGGATATTTTCGCAGTACCATTTGTGCACCGCCTGTAGAGCACGTAAAAAAGGCACTTCATCATCAGCAGCGTTAACTACTAATAACGAAGTGCCTTTGCACTTAATACTCTTAGGCTGTCCCTCGAGCTCTATTCTTTTTTCATTCTATAGTCCAACAGGCTTCACAAGCTCCATTTTACTTCTTACATCTATCATCCTGGAAATCCAACACCCCGTATCAGATTCGTGATACTTCTGTGGCTCACTCACATGACGGTTGAGCCTCGGATCAGCGTGCCGCGTCTCGGATTCAATTATTAGGGATGCTCTTCATCGTCGGGAACAGCAGCACATCCCTGATAGCTGCGCTGTCCGTCAGCAGCATGCACATTCTGTCGATACCGAATCCGATACCGCCTGTCGGAGGCATACCCACTTCAAGAGCATTCAGGAAATCTTCGTCAGTATGATTAGCTTCCTCATCTCCCTGAGCCAGAAGCTCT
>JALERH010000038.1 GCA_022764275.1 Blautia sp.
CCGTCCACATGGCACTCCTCAATCCAGAAAAGTGCATTTGCGATCAGGAAGTTTTTCACTTCCGGGCGTCCGTAATTGTAAATCTTGGTACCCCAGTCAGGATGCTCGCCCTGTCTCGGATCTGCGTGCTCATAAACAGCCGTACCGTCAAAGTTTGCCAGTCCATGTGCATCCTTCGGGAAATGCGCCGGTACCCAGTCAAGAATCACGCCGATTTTCTGACGATGCAGATAATCCACCAGATATTTAAAGTCCTGTGGAGTTCCGTAACGTGAGGTAGGTGCATAATATCCGGTTACCTGATATCCCCAGGATCCGTCAAACGGATGCTCTGCGATTCCCATCAGTTCCACATGTGTATAGCCCATTTCTTTTACATATTTGGCAAGCTTCACAGCCAGTTCACGATAATTATAAAATCCCTTTTCATCCTCCGCTGTGGCCGCATGCTTCATCCAGGAGCCGGGATGCACCTCATAGATGGCCATAGGGTCTGTTGCTTCGTTGAATTTCGGACGGTTCTTCATCCAGGTATCATCATTCCACTTATAATCTGTGATGTCTGTGATTCTGGATGCAGTACCTGGCCGAAGCTCTGCCTCATTGCCATAGGGGTCTGCTTTGTACAGCTGCTCGCCATGCATTCCGACAATATAAAATTTATAGAGCTGCCCGATCTTTGCACCGGGGACAAACACCTCGAAAACTCCCACTGGTCCCGTTTTTTCCATGGGATTCGCCTCGATATCCCAATCGTTAAAATCCCCGATTACGGAAACCGACTGTGCATTCGGTGCCCATACAGCAAAATACACACCCTTTCTCCGTCTGTAGGTTGCTGGATGCGCACCTAATTTTTTGTAAATGTCATAGTGCGTTCCCTGTCCAAACAGATATTGATCCAGCTCCGTGAACTTCATTTTCTCTCCCATCTGAAGTACCTCCCTTAAAAACATTAATATAGTTTCATGCTGTCTATTTCACAGCCGCTAAAAGGCTCTCATTCGCTGCCAGAGTTACATGCAGGCACCCGTCTCCTGCGTCCAGCGTCTCCCCGCTTACCAGATCTGTACATGTTTTACCCTGAATCGGAATACGGATATTCAACTCGGCATCCTTGTCATCGTTATTCACTGCCACAATCACGCTCTCATCCCCCAGAGTTCTGGCAAAGGCGTACTGCCTGTTTGTCAGCAGAAGTTCCTGATAGCTTCCGGCAGACAGCGCAGGCTGTTCTTTGTGAATTCTGCCAAGAGTTTTGATCCACTCCAACAGTTCCGAATTCGGTACATTTTCCAGTGCCTCTTCTATCTCCACTGCAGGACGCAGCGGATCGTCATTGCCGCCTTCTTTTCTTCCCTGAATTCCCCATTCAGAGCCATAATAAATGGACGGAATACCCGGAAGGGTAAACAAAAGGGTATGAACCGGGAAAATATGTCCCGGCACATTCAACTTGGAAGCAATCCTGTCCACATCATGGTTATCAACAAAGGAATACAGCTTCATTCCTCTGTAAATTCCTCCATTCTGGTCAAACTCCCTCCGTATGGTATGTGCAATTTCAAAATAATTATGGTCGTTGTGGCCGGAATACAATCCCTTATGCAGCTCATAATTTGTTACACTGTCCAGCTTATCCGGACTGATATAACGGCTGTAATCCCCATGGATTACCTCACCCATAAGCCAGAAATCCGCTTTTTTCTCATTTGTATAGCGCCGCATATCCTGCATAAAAGAAAACTCCAGGCAATCCGCACAATCCAGACGAATACCATCAATATCAAACTCATCAATCCAGAAGCCAATCACATCCAGAATATATTCCCTTACCTTCGGTTCCCGGTAATTCAGGTTCACAAGCTCAAAACAGTTTCTCCATGCTTCATAACCAAATCCGTCATTATACGGAGAATTCCATCCAAAATTAATCCCCTTATACCAGGAACAGTACGGGGAATTTTCTCTGTTTTTCTGGATGTCCTGAAATGCGAAAAACTCACGTCCCGTATGGTTGAAAACGCCATCTACAACCACCTTGATTTCTCTTTCATGTGCCTCTTTCACAAAATGTCTGAAATCTTCATTATCTCCCAGTCGACGATCCACCAGCTTATAGTCCCTGGTATCGTACCCGTGAGATGTTGATTCGAATAAAGGTCCTATATAAACAGCCGTGCAGCCCAAAGACTCAATGTGCGGCAGCCATTTCTCCAGCTCATCAAAACGGTGAGTGACCTCCTCCTGCTCATTTCGTCTCGGTGCACCGGTCATTCCGATCGGATACATATGATAAAATACTGCTTCTTCATACCATTTGCCCATCACGCAGCCCTCCTCAATTATGGTAAAGCATCTGTGGATAACTAACTTTCCGTCAGTCGCCCATATAGGCATATTATACCAATACGGGCTTTCTCCGTCAATGTAAAAACGGTCAAAAAGAGGGACGGCTTTGCCGCAATTTGCAGCCTGCCGTCCCCGAATGACTTCTCATATTTTTATATGTACTGTCTTATAACAGCCCTTTATTCCCCGGATCCATCTTCAAAGTCATCCTCAGAGCCATCTCCTCCGTCTGAACTGAATTCTCCCGCATCTCCGTCAGATGAGCCCTCAAATCCATCACTGTCACCATCAGTGTTTTCCGCTGAAGAAGAATTGCCGCCTCCGTTATATCCGGCCACAAGTCCATTATCCAGAGAGCTTTGCCAGAAATCCGAATAAGAAGCGTTCTGCAGTGTAACACCCTTTGCCTCTGCCAGCTCGCTGACAGTTACCAGCTTATATCCTTTTTCAATAAGCTCAGGAATGATACGCAGCAGTGCCTGAACCGAAGGCTCATGAATGTCATGCATCAGAATAATCGTACCGTCTGTCAGGTCGCCATTCATGACTTCGTTATAATCCTTGTCCACATCCTTGTAATCCCAGTCTCTGGAATCCAGTGACCACATAAAGAACGGTTTCCCTACTGTGTCAATAATATCCTGGCTCCAGTTGCCATAAGGAGCACGTGCCACCGTTGCAGCCTGTCCGCATGCTTCAATCAGGGCATTATCTGTTTGGGAAAACTCCTGAGCTACACCATCCAGACTCAGGTTATACATATTCTCATGATCCCACGAATGGTTACCGATCTCGCATCCAAGCTCCACCATCCGTTTCACTGTGTCCGGATAAGACTCCACGTTCTGTCCCAGCATAAAGAATGTAGCATGTGCGCCATACTCCTCCAGGCAGTCTAACAGAGTATCCGTATACTGTCCTGGCCCATCATCCAGAGTGATTGCCAGCATAGGGCGCTTCTTCTCCGCATTATAGGAACCATCCTCGTTAAAGTAATAATCTTCCACACCTTTGGATACCCAGCCGGTCTGCATGTATCCGTTTTCATCAAAAGAATATTCCACGCCTTCAATCTCCTGGAAACCTCCGGCGTAATATGTACCGTCCGCGTTCTGATACCAGCGGCCATTCTCGTCCTCGTGCCATCCCGGCGTCAACGAGGAAACCTTTGCCACGTCCCCCTGACCTTTCAGAGGCTGGCGGACAGCAGCGTTCGGATCTGCTGCTACAGGTTCTGCCTGTACCTCCTGGGTTTCCCCTCCATTTCCACCGCCTACCCGATGCGCAATGGGAAGTATAATACCGCGGACTACAAAGATCACGGCCAGTACTGCTGCCACTGCATACGTGACAAGCTTCATGATCTTCCTTCTTCTTATCTGGCGCTGTTTCCTGCGCATTCTCTCGCGCATAGCCCTTCTGTCCATTTTAAACCCCCGCTTTTTCCATAAAATTCATACTTTTTTTATCTACAATCTCATCATACAATACTATCCATATATTGGCAACAGTTTTTTTAGGATTCTTCTTCTGACCCCGCCTCTTCATAATTCGCATTTGCGATGATAAAATTCTCGACACGGAGCAGCCCGATGCTCTCATCTACAGCTTCCTGACCATAAATATCGATCAGAGCCGCCAGATCGCCGGAACCATACTGCTGCACAAGCTGATCCTGGATTGCCAGACTATCTGCATCCTCCAGTGTCATACCTTCCGCATCCATAATTCCCTGTATGATCAGATCCTGCTTCACCTTAGCCTGGGCGTACTGCTGACACTGTTCTTCGAAGTCCTCCATGGAAATTCCCTGGGACTCCACAAACTCCTCCAGTTCCATATTTCCCTGCTCTGCATAACTCTGCGCCTGACGTTTAAATCCTGCTGCAGCATCGTCGATATCCTTCTGGGGATATTCTTTTACCTCAGAATTCGTATAGACGGTCGTCCAAGCTGTACTTCTGAGACTGCTTTCTGCCTGCACCTGTGCGCTTTCTTCCAGCTGGCTGCGCACTGATGCACGATATTCTTCCGCAGTTTTAAAATCTGTATTTGCTGCTGCCCATTCGTCTGTCAATTCAGGCGGTCTGCGGAAGCTCTGCAGGGTAATCTTAAATACAGCATCCACGCCTGCCATTTCCGCTTTCTGATAGTCCTCCGGGAAGGTAATGGCAAGCTCTTTTGTCTCTCCCTTTTCCATTCCGATGATTCCATCCTCAAATCCCGGAATCATGGTTCCCTCTCCGATAGTCACATCATAATTATTGGCTGTACCACCCTCAAAGGCGACACCATCCTTTGTTCCTACAAAATTAATGGTAACAGTATCTCCAGTCTGCACCACAGCACCTTTGGCCGTAACTTCCTCTGATTTTTCTTTCAGATTTGACTGAATCTGTTTATCCACATCTTCCTCTGTTACAGCTTCCACTGTGCTGTCCAGAACGATGCCCTTATATTCAGCAATGGTGATATATTTCTCAACACTGTCCACAGATACCAGACGTGTCCCGCCATCTTCCTCCTCCGGGGCATCTGCTTCTTCCTGTTCCTGTTCTTCCTCCTGCTTTTCCGGTTCCTGCTGCGTCTCTGCCTCCGTACTGCTTTCCCTGGCTTTCTCACTATCTGTACAGCCTGATACAGCAAGCATCATACACATTGCCAGAACAGCGGCGCATATCTTTTTTTTCATATCCTTCTCCCTTCATTTTCATGCCTGCCCGGCGGCATCACAATTGCGCTCTGCCGGACAGTTTCCATTTTCCTCCTCATAAAACTACCACACTTTTCTATAAAAAGAAAGCCTGCCATAGCAATTCATTCTTTTTTAAGAAATTCAGTCTCCGATTTCTCCCTCTGAGTCCAGCATGGAAGATACCGGCGTCGGTCTGGAATCATCCCATACCTCTGACACATCGAAAAGGTCGCTCAGCATTTCCGGATTATAATACATCCGGTAACCATCCAGATTCCTCCGTCCCTGGCGGAAATATTCGTCTGTGATCTGGACCCAGTACTGGCTGGAATCTACATTGCAGAAATAACGATACCCCGCCTTTCTGTAATATTTATATTTTGGATTATCCATGGTATATTCGTTCCAGTCCCCGATGTCTGCCCCAAAAGCGAAAATGATCATATCCGTTTCCCCTACTATGGGTTCCACATATGCTTTCCATTTCTTGTCATCTGTTTTCAGCTGCTTGGCCGTGGATTCCGTAGCATTTCTGTGCCCCCAGGTATGGCTTGCAAATTCCCAGCCCTCTGCTTTCAGCGCATTGGCAACCTCTGTGGCCTGGCGAACCTCTTCCTCATAGTTGAAATCCGGATTGTTTTCCAGAAATTCTTTCTGGTTGTCCTGCAGGTTTTCTCCTGTCTTATAGGCGATATCCGTACGATATCCCAGCACACCGTTATAACCGGTCATGGCCAGGATACCTCTGCGTCCATGATAGGAAAAATCCGGATGTTCCTCCAGAAACGAGTCCAGGATCGGCACCATGTCATAGTCTCCCACAACAGTCGTTCCATCGCTTTGTACATATTCCGCCTTTACTTTTCCGTTTTCATCCAGCACCAGCCTGCTGGCAAAGCCATCTCCATCCATATAATGGTAATAGCTTACGTCATCCTGGGAGATGACGAACGGTATCTTTCCAGCCGGCAGCATAATCTTGCCACGGCTCATGGTCCCATCCTCATTCACAATTGCCATATCATGAGGACTTACCATCACATACCCTTTATCGTAAAGGATCTGAATAATTTTCCGGAACTCTGAAACAGTTGTCATCATCTGGTTATATCCATCCGACTTATAATCCCCGTCAAAGGCTCTGCTGGTATCATCGATCAGTGTATGGAAAAACACATGTGTAATCTCTTCCAATGGATACTCCACACACGTATCCTTAATATTTTCGTATTCCGTAATTGCAGCCATATAATCCGCATCTGACTCATACGCTTCCTGGCTGGTCAGCACTGCGATCGCGCCATCATAATCATACTGAGTCGCCAAAGCAGCCGCCTCATCCAGAGCAGCCTGTTTTGCAGCACTGATGGGATCCGGCGTCGGAGTCGGTTCCGGCGTCGGTGTAACGGCAGGCTCCGGTGTCGGAATCGGCGTGGCGGCAGGCAGTGGTTTTTCCTTATCCGAAAAAATATTGTCCTCCTGGAAGGGAAGTAATGCACATCCTCCCAGAAAAATTGCAGTGCAAAAAGCAGACAGCAGAATTATGATTCGTCTTGTCATTTCAGTCCCCTTTCTTCTTTTGTCCCCCTCTGCCTGATTCATATTCAAAATATTGGTATCAGCCCCCATTCATAGGCGGTACCGGCGTTGGTCTTGCCGGATCAAATACCTCCTTTGCATCGAATAGATCTGCAAGCAGGTCCGGATTGTAATACATCCGGTAGCCATCCAGATTCCGGCGTCCCATCCGGAAATAGGTGTCCCGGATCTGAACGAAATACTGGCTGGAATCCACGTTACAGTAATAGTTATACCCCTGTGATTTTAAATAATCAAATTTTTCTTCTCCTGTATAATCCTCCCCTTTATTGATGTCCGCGCCGAACGCAAATATAATGATATCTGTCCCTCCGATCAGCGGGTCTACATTTTCCTTAAATTTCTGTGTATCCGTAATCAGCCGTTCCATGGAAACATCCGACATATTCTTATGTCCCCATGTGTGGCTTGCAAAAAGCCATCCCTCTGCTTTCATCGCATCTGCCACAGCTTTTGCACCAGCCCGCTCTGTCTCCAGGTTAAAATCCGGATGGGCATCCAGCCAGGCAATCTTATCCTCATAAAGATCATCCGGACGTGTCTGATAGCTGATATCCGTACGATATCCCAGAATGCCGTTGTATCCGGTAAGGGCAATGATTCCTTTTGCCCCATGATAGGAAAAGCCAGGATTTGCCTCCACAAACCGGTCGATGAGCGGCACCACATCGTAGTCCCCTACTGTTACACTTCCGTCATCCTGCACATATTCACATCGCACTTTTCCTTCCTCATCCAGCACCAGTTTACTCGCAAATCCATCGCCGTCCTGGCAATGATAATAGCACAGATCATCCTGAGAAAGGACAAACGGTGTTTTGCCCTCAGGCAGAAGAATCTCCTTCGCAGTCATAACGCCGTTCTCATCCATCTGGGCCAGATCATAAATGCTGACCATCACATACCCTCTGTCATACATGGTCTGGGTAATCTGATTAAACTCCTTCATCGTGGTCATCATCTGATTGTACCCGTCTGCCTTATAATCTCCGTCAAACGCCTTAGAAGGATCCACGATCAGCGAATGATAAAAAACATGCGTCACCTGCTGGGGCGACCAGGACACACAGGAATCCTTCGTCTCCTGATACCCGTCTGCCGCCTGCTGCATCTGTGTGCTGTCTGCAAATGCCTCATCACTTTTCAAAAGACTGATGGCGCTGTCATAGTCATACTGAACAGCATATAAGTGAGCCTGGGAAAGAACTTCCTTTTCCCGTTCTGCCTCTGCCTGATCCACCGCTGCAGCTGCCGCCTGTGCTTCGGCCTCAGCCTCTTCGTCCGGTATTTCCGTCACTTTTGGCTCCTCTTTGGGAACTTCTGTTACCTGCGGCTCCTTCTCTGTCTCATCGTCCCCGCCGGTAATCTGCTTCTCTTCTCTTTCTTCCGGTGCAAGCAAACTTTTCGCCTTCGCCATAAGTGTCTCAGCGCCTTGTTTAAGACCGATTTTATCACCGTAAAAATATCCGCCGCTGCCAATCACAATTACAGCCGCTGCCACCAGCATGAGAATTCTGCCCAGCTTTCTTTTTCTGCGTCTTTTCAACGCTCGCTCGTGGCGTTCCTTCCTGCGTTTCTCATAAAAAGCAGCCTCTTCGGTCTCGTCTGCACTTTCCCCCTCCGTGCTCTCTGTCCAGAAGTTGCTTTGTTCACTCTCCAGACGCTGCATTTCTTCCAGGACATCTCTGTTTTTTTGCTGCTCTGGTTTCATCTCCTTCATACTCCCCTGCTCCTTCTTCTATATGTACATTCTCATCTGCAAATTTCCTCTGAATGCAAATCTTCTGCCGAATTTATGTTCTCATATAGTCTAACCATATCAAATGAAACTATCCCTTTTGTAACTATGGTATTTCAATTATACCTGTTCATCCTGCAAATTTCCACCTTTTTCACATGCATGGAAATTTTTTACAGAGCACGTCTTTTCTTCTATTTAATAATTGCCTTTTTCCCTAAATGATGGTAGAATATACATCGCGTAAGACGTACGAATGCAGTATAAAAAACTATATCTAGGAGGGTACATATGAGTACAGTAACGATCGTCCTTCTGGTGATTCTGGTTATCCTGATAGCTTTACTGGTTGGCTTATATTTCTTTGGCAAAAAGACCCAGAAGAAGCAGGAGGAGCAGCAGGCACAGATTGAAGCCAGTAAACAAACCGTTTCCATGTTGGTCATCGATAAGAAGAAGATGCCGTTGAAGGATTCCGGACTTCCCCAGATGGTAATTGACCAGACTCCGAAGCTTATGCGCCGTTCCAAGCTTCCCATCGTAAAAGCAAAAGTCGGTCCGAAGATCTCGATTCTTATCGCAGACGAAAAAGTTTACGATCTGATTCCGGTCAAAAAAGAAATCAAGGCAGAAGTCAGCGGATTATACATCGTCGGCGTTAAGGGTATCCGTGGAAATCTGGAAGCTCCTGTTAAAAAGAAAAAAGGATTCTTTGCACGTTTCAAAAAATCTGCTGAGAAAGCCGCTCAGGAACAGCAGGAAACCAAATCCAAAAAGAAAAAATAGTTTTCAGTTAAAAGAAATGCCGCAAGATCATCTGTTCTGATGATTTTGCGGCATATTTTTTATAATTACAGTGAAAACTCCGCCGGATTTTTGGTCTGAGCCTGAATGACCAGACTGCAGTCTGCCACATGCTCCTCGTTCATGTCCAGGGAATAATTCACCTTCATATCAATGCAGCTTTCGGTCTCCGTAAGCTCCATATTGGTAGCGGAAATCCCCATCTGCAGAGTCCCGAAGGGAGTGGAGTAAAGGGTCATATTTTTCTTTCCCTGCTCAAAGACCATATGCGTATTCACCGGTCCTTTTTTTCGGACTTCCATCCCCTTTTGGGAAATCTTTATGTAGTTAACCGTAGGCTCACCCAGGTCATCCATAAGCTCTTCGTATCGCAGATAGTGGCTGCCGTTGCGGAAATAGTATTCTCCCGGAACGACGATTTCGATAGGTTCCTCCTGTCCGTTGTCATCCAGCATCTGAAGCCCGCGCACATGTATTAATACGTCTTTTTCCATATATTCATCTCCTGGTTGTATCAGTATTTTTCAATGTCAATTTTCTGAGTCATCTCCACATCGTAAGGCAGTATGGAATTGGCAAATTCCTTAAATTTATCTGCCAGGTCACTCACATAGAAGCGATATGGAAACTCTTCCTGCTGCTTTCCCGTACTCAGAAGGTCTTGTTCTTTCAGAAGCCTCCCCAGCTCAAGCGCAGTCTCATAAGCAGGATTCACCAGCCGGACTCCCTCTCCCATAACCTGACCGATTGTCGACCGTAAAAGAGGATAATGCGTACAGCCCAGTATCAGCGTATCGATTTCTTTTTCCTTCAATTCTCTCAGATACCGGGTCGCAACTTCCACTGTCACGGGATCGTGCAGCCACCCTTCTTCTACAAGCGGGACAAAAAGCGGACACGGTTTTCCGATAACTTTAATCTCCGGATCCAGCTTTTTCAGATATTCCGCATGGATTCCGCTTCCCACAGTACCTTCTGTCCCGATGACGCCCACGCGCTTATTTCTTGTCTCCTGGGCTGCAATCCTTGCCCCTGGCTCTATCACGCCGATAATGGGAATGTCCAGTTCATGTCGTACCGCATCCAGTGCAAACGCGCTGGCCGTATTACACGCAACGACAATCGCTTTTACTTCCTGTTCCTGCAAAAAGCGGATAATCTGACGGGAATAGCGAATGATGGTTTCTCTTGATTTACTTCCGTAGGGAACCCGCGCCGTATCTCCAAAATATACGATTTTTTCGGAAGGAAGATTACGCATGATCTCCCTCGCCACCGTAAGGCCTCCCACACCGGAATCAAACACTCCTACGGGTGCATCTCTTTCTATTTTCATCTGTCTTGCTCCAGTTTTATAATCTCAGGAGGCAATTCCCTGACCTCCATTGACAGCCCTTTTTCTTTCGGTTTTTTCTGTCTTTTTTATTATAATAAATCACTTCCCGGGTTGCAACAGTGTTTTTCCTCAACTTTTATTTCCATGCATGATACTTTCTATAAAATCTGCCACCCAGAATGAGGTACGGATCTGTACCTCATCCGGAAGCCCTGACTCCGATTCTTCGTTTTCTTTTGCTTCTTCCTGAGACACCTCCGAAAAACAGAATCTGGGATAAAGAGTTCCCCACCAGGCCATGAGCGGGACGTCTTTTTTTTCCATTTGGGGAATTGCTGCTGTGATGCCGGTTGCTGCCATGGCCGCCGCGATGGATAGGCAGATACAGTGCTTTTTATTTCTGAAAAAATCCATGTGATACCTCCTGTTATAGCAGAAGTATTTCCATTCGCACTCTTTTTAAACCAGATTCACCTCGATTTCTCCATTGGGAAACCGGATTTCCGGAAGTGCAGGAATCGTTCCGTTCTGGTAACGACTGTGGTATAATTCCCGCAATGTGGGCGCCTGATTCATACCGGATTCCGGATGATTTTCCAGAAGTCCCTGGAGATATTCTCCCAGAGATGTCCCCTGCGGGCCCTGCCAGTTCAGTGCTGTCTTTACATCATCCGTACAGAAGACATAGACATTTTCTCCTATAAATGGCTCCTGTTTCAGATAATCCATTACCGTTTCCCACCTCTTTTCTTCTAAAATCCTTTTTCCCAGAACCAGAATCTGCAGATGCCCCATATCCAGATATTTTTCCTGAGTTCGGTCGTATTCCGCCTCTATGGCCTGAAAAGTCGCCCCATTGATGGTCAGCGCCGTATTGCCTTCCTCTTCGCCGGATTTATCCTGTCCTGTTGCCTTTGGAAGATCCGGCATTCCATAGGTGACGGAAAAGCCATTCGTCATGCCGCCAGGATCCTGGCTTACATCCACTCCCAGGGCAAGAGGGTACATTCTTTTCTCCGGCTCCACGGCTCCACATCCACCTAAAAGAAAGGAAAAACACAGAACCACAGATACCGCGCCTGCCGCCGCAGAATTCTTTTTCTTCCACTTTCCCCTTCCCAGCACGAAGAGAAGAATCTGCAGGATCAGAAGCCCCGGAAGAAAGACATAACCCAGATACGCCCCAAAATAATCTTCGATTCCCACCCCGTTAAATTCCAGGATGGAAAGCAGGTAGATTACCACTGCCATCCACACTCTCCCGGTACCCAGATGGGCCTTTCGTATTACCTGATGCCCATAATGAAGCAGGCTCCCGATGGAAAATAAAAGACTGTACAGGAGAAACCCCATCCACAGCACATCGAATCTCGCAAGCACATTTCCCGGCAGGTCTGCGCCCGCCATAAGGGGCAGAATGGGAAATTCCTCTGTCTGAAGCCTGTTCCAGCCAAGCACGGCCGGAAGGATCAGTTCCAGGGCAATCAGGATTCCACCAAGGGTCAGTACGGCCAACGCCACTGTTTTTCCCGCACTTCCCTGCTTTTCCACATGCTCCAGTACAAAAGGAAGAAGTCCGATCCCGGAAAATGCACACAGAATCCCGTATACGCTTTCTGCGAAATTTTTTCCTGTTAATCGGGAGCCATTCAGCATTTCCTGAAGATACGACCACTCTCCCTGGTCAATGCAAAGTATGAGCATCAGCACGATTCCCACCAGTACGATTCCACCGGACACTTCCGCAATCCTTCCTCTCCTCTGCATTCCCCGATGAGTCCCCATGCAGCACGCAAGAAGAGCAAAGAAAGAAATCCACCGTCCCGATACTCCGGTGACCAGGCTTGCAGGAACAATTTCCTCCAGAAGTGCCAGCAGATAAGCAGCCGTGAGAATCACGTAGACGACAAAAAAGAGTCCTATAAGCCGTCCCCACAGTCCTCCCGCCGTCTTTTTCAAATCCCCGTAACAGGGTGCCAGACGGATCAGAAAAATGACATAAAACAGCAGAATCACCACAGCAGCAATCGTTCCTGCGATTCCCCCCAACCCGAGAATTTTTCCTCTCCCAAACAGACACAGAAGAAAAGGTGCCAGAAATGCGATCACCATCTGCCGATAAAGCTGTCTGTGGGAAATCCTGTTATTTTCCGCAAACTCCATTTCTATTGCCTCCTTTTCAGCCGAACGCTCTGATCTCTTTTTGCATACAGCGGTCTCTGCCATCTTTTCCGGAAGGGAAGCCGCAGGATGCCGTCTCCCACACCGTTTTTCGGTCTGTTTTCCACAAAAGGTACCAGATAAGGAACACCAAAGCTCAGAAGTCCTGCCAGATGGGAAACAGTCAGGTAAATACCCAGTACGATTCCGTAAATGCCCAGATACCCTCCCAGAATCAGAAAGAAATATTTCAAAAGGCGAAAGGCAGAGGCAAACTCTTCATTTGGAATTGCCATGGAGCCAAGCGCTGTCAGCGCCACGATCATCACCACGATGGGGCTTACCAGATTAGCTTCCACCGCAGCCGATCCAATAATCAGACCACCTACGATTCCGATAGCGTTTCCCAGAGCCCCTGGAATTCGCACTCCTGCCTCCCGTATCAGTTCAAACGCCAGCTCCAGAAATACCAGTTCCACCACACTGGAAAAAGGCACTCCTTCCCGTGCCTGGGCAAAGGACAGAATCAGATTGGTGGGAAGAATCTGTGTATGGAACCGGATCACCGCCAGATATAGCCCCGGAAGGAGCGTTGCCGTGATCAGGGCCAGATAACGCAGTACCCGGAGAAACGACGCCATCTCAAACCGATTATACCAGTCCTCGCTGCTTTCCATAAAGCTGTTGAAGGCTCCCGGCAGCACCAGTGCTTCCGGAGAATTGTCACAAAGAAGTACGATTTTTCCGTTTAAAAGTTCCTGCGCAGCCCGGTCCGGGCGCTCCGTGCTCTGGTATTGCGGAAACGGAGAATACCATCTGTCCTCTGTCAGCTGCTCCAGCATTCCGCTGTCCAGAATCCCGTCAATCTCAAACGCATCCAGTCTTTCTTTCACATCCTCCAGAAATTCCTCCCGCACAAGGTCTTCCATATAAAGCATGTGCACCAAAGTGTGGGAACGTGTTCCGATATAATGCTCCTCCACCTTCATTCGGGTATCCCGAAGCCTTTTCCGCACCAGGGCGGAATTGGTTTTGACAGAATCCGAAAACCCTTCCTTTGAGCCCCGGAGCACTTTTTCCGATTCCACCTCTGTAACCCCCATATTGGGGTAGCCTTCACTGGAAATCTTCATGGCCTGGTCAAAGCCATCCATAAAGAACACAGCATTGCCTGCCAGCAGTGCAGCAAATACCTCCTCCATGGTGGACAATTTTTTCACGTCCGCAATACCCAGGCTGTTATTCCGGATAAATTCCTGCATCCGCTCCGGCGAAATCTCCCAGAAATGATTGATCATTTTTCCCAGGGCAGAATCCTCCAGCATCATGTTGGAGGTCGCCACCTCGATGTATACCATAAGGCAGTCTACCTTACGTTCTCCCCCGAGCCGCATGGGGCGTATCTGGATATCCGCACAGTTTTCAAGCCGTTTCCGCACATAATTTTCATTTTGCCGAAGACTTGACGATACCCGGATTTCCTTTTCCTGCTCTTCCGTATTTTTTTCCAAATCCCACACCTGCTTTCCAATATAATGCAAAAAGAGAGGCTTTCGCCTCTCTCTTAGAATAACCAGATTTTGTATGATTATGTATGAGATTCCTTTTCTGTCTGGATAGAACGGATAATTCCCATTCTCTGGTTTTCAATATGCTGATATGCAATCCTCTGAGCGTTTTTCACATCCCGCTCCCGGATTGCCCTGGTCATCTCCTCATGCTCCCTCACCAGAAGATTCCTGGTTTCCTCTTCCTTCAGGTATTCCACACGATAGCGGTAAATCTGCTCCCGCAGGTTATTCAGTACCTGAATCAGCCTCCGGTTATCGGAAGCCTGGTAGATAATCTCATGGAAAGCCACATCCGCCTCCGCCATTTTCACCAGGTCTCCCTCTGCGGTCGTACGCTCAAATGCCTTCGCTGCCACCCAGAGCTTACTCATGGAATCCTCCGTCATATTCTGGCAAGCCTTTTCAATTGCCATGTTTTCCAGAGCGATCCGCACCTCCAGAACATCGTTTAAGTCTTTCTCCGTAATGTTTGCCACCTGAGCGCCCCGGCGGGGTATCATCACTACAAGCCCTTCCAGCTCCAGCTTACGCATGGCTTCACGGATAGGAGTCCGGCTTACGCCCAGCCTCTCTGCCAGTGCGATTTCCATGAGCCTTTCTCCGGGTTTCAGCTCTCCTTTTAAGATTGCCTGCCGGAGTGTGTTAAACACCACATCCCGAAGCGGCAGATATTCATCCATATGTACTGAAAATTCACTTGTCATTGGTATTTCCTCCATTTCGGTTGTACACTTCTGTGGCAAATACAGTCTTCGCCAGTCTGCTCTCCCTCAGAACGGCGGCTGCCGTCTCCAGCTTCTCTTCATCATCAAAAATCCCAAACACAGTAGGGCCGCTTCCGCTCATCATAGCTTTCAGCGCTCCATTTGCTTCCATCAGGTTCTTGATTTCCTGAATCACCGGATATTTTCCAATAATACCCGGTTCAAACACGTTCTCCATTTTGGAAACCATTCCATAAAGATCCTCCCTCCGGATATCCTCCATCATTCCATCAATATTCGGGTGATGGGAAATTCCCGCCAGATTCAGATTCTCATAGGCAAGCTTTGTGGAAACATTGATTCCCGGCTTTCCCACAAGGACAAAGCAATGGGGCACCTGGGGCAGTCTGGTAAGCTTCTCACCGATTCCTTCTGCAAGGGCGGTCCCGCGCATGATACAGTAAGGCACATCTGCGCCAACCTTCACAGCCCGTTTCATCAGCTCCTCCTCAGAAAGTCCCAGCTCAAACAGACGGTTTACCCCAACAAAAGCAGCGGCTGCATCGGAACTTCCCCCCGCCATGCCGGCTGCCACCGGGATGAATTTTTCCAGATTTACAGAAATTCCTTCTGTAATCCCAAACTCGTCCATCAGTAATTTTGCTGCTTTATAGACAAGATTCCTCTCGTCTGTTGGAATATAAGGCAGATTTGTGGTCAGAGAAATTCCCGGTACCTCACTTTTCCGGATATCCAGTACATCGTACATCTGAATGGTCTGCATGATCATCCTCACCTCGTGGTATCCGTCTTCCCTTTTCCGTATAATATCCAAACCAAGATTAATCTTTGCCAATGCACGTAAACGCATAAGTACCTCCACTGTCTTTTGTACTTTGTATACAAAATCTATTATCTTGTATTTTAAAGTATTTTTGTACAAATTTCAATACAAAAATTATTACAGATAATCGGTATCCTGCCTTTAGCTTTCTACTTTTTTCACCAGAAGCAGCGGCTGTCCGGGTTCTATTTTTTCATCCGTCAGATCATTCAGGGCACATACCTCTTCCACTGTCGTATAGAAACGCTTGGCAATGTCCCACATAGTGTCCTTCGGTTTTACCATATAGACGGTAATGCCCGGCATGGCCTGAATTTTTTTCAGATCCAGAGGCATCTCATCCACCTTGCTGATAATCTTTTCTGTTTCACACTTCAGAACAAGGGCATTGACACTGACTGTAGCTTTCACCTCAAGCTCATCGCTGTCCGCCATAGTGGTAGAAAGCTGTTCCAGATCCGTCTGCAGGAAAAAAGTACTGTCCGGGGTAATGCCTCTGGCTTCTACCACATGGGTAAATGGCACCATGGCTTCCATGGAATAAAATGGCATGTCGTCATTCCCGATGATATACAGTACCTTCATATGGACGATTCCATCCACCTGGATTCCGTTTTCCACAATCTGAGTTCTGTCAACCTTCACACGCCCCTGACTGTGGCAGATCTGCAGGATTTTTCCCTGGGTCTCTTTAACCTCCACCCGATCCGTAACACGGCATTTGGAAAAATTCCGCACCAGCAGGCTTTCCAGCATCTCCGGCTGCCCCTGTGGAATACATTCCTTCAGTGGTGTGTATACATCCAGAATCAGGTCATGTTCCTCCTCGCGGTAAAGCTTCATATCCAGCTCCAGCACTACATCGGCCACCAGAGTCCTTTCTTCCCCGTCCGAATCCGGCTTCACTTCGATTCCCTGGTGCATAATGGAAACTTCGATATTTGGAATCATCTCCTCTGTGCAGCCGGTGCATTCCACTTCCCCGTTAAAAGGCAGAGAATATTCCAGCCATTGCAGCGGATTACCTTCATCGTCTCCCACATACAGGACAAACACAAACAACTCGCCGCGTGCTTTTATCATATTCTCTTCCGGGCGCAGGTCCAGTCCCCGTACCTCAATAGTATGCCATAAAAGCTCGGAAATATTTGGCTTGTTGGAAGCCAGGGTAATCTCATCCTTAACCCGGAGTGTATCTTTTTTATGTACCATCAGGCTCATCAGGCGAACCCGTTTCTTTTTTACGGAAATATTTTCCTCGCTGATCGCCACAGGCAGCTGGATTCCCGCCATTTCATCCACCACAGCATAAAAAGTCACAATTGCTTTGATACTAAGCTTCCGTGAGTGGATGATATGAATGCTTAAATCCTCAATCTCCCACTTCAGGCACATTTTATCCCCGCTTACAATGCCTTCCAGGTTCAAGGTCTCATTAAAAGGCAGTTTTGCGGACAAACTGTACACTTTTCCTTCCTGTTCCCCCACATAGAGCAGATCAGCGTTTAGATTTCCCTTGATAAATGCCCTTCCGTCACTGAGACGCACCTCGTCCAGGGAAATATCCCCTTTGTTCTGTATCATCCTGCCAATGTCCGGCTTTGCATCCGGCACATTATAGTCCGTATCAAAAGTCACCTGACTGGTGGCGCGGCTTTTTACCCGAAGCATCTGAACACTTTCTTTTCTTAATTCCACGACTGCATTCTCCTTTTCTGATAATCTCTACTCAAACTGCACGGTTCTTTCTCTGTATGCGGTTTTTATGACGATATACGGATAGGACGGCTCCCCGCCGGATTCCCCAAGGTCTGAAGGCCCCAGAAGCTTCGTCCGGAAAAAAACAGCGCTGCCAGTCATCCCCAGTTCCTCCACCTGTATGCTGTATCCTCCGCTCATCTGCCGGCCGTAACCCTTTATCAGGTAAAGGTCCTCCCCGCTCTGGTAGGTAAGCTGGAATTCCTTTTCCTTCTTTTCCGCAATAAGAGCCAACAGCTCTCTGGGGATATCGTCCTGCTTCACTACGGTATAGGTAAGCGGTTCCCGTGGTTCTCCTTCAATCCGTACAATCTGGCATCCGCCAAAAAGGAGTACCGCAAAAACAGCCATACAGATCAGGGATATCGCTTTTCTCATAGTGCCACCCCTATCCGTTACTTACTATTTATTCTATGTACATGGAAAAAGATTTATTGCAACAATTTATAAAATTCCGTATAATAGCAGTAGCAGGCAAATTTTACATGAACTGGTAAAGATTTTGCCAGAATTCAAGAGAGGAAATGCGTATGATTCGTTTTATATTATGTGTTGTGGTTGTCGCAGGTTTTCTGATTCTGTCCATCCCCATTCTTCTGGCGGAATGGATCGTAGGGAAATTTTCACCAATGGCAAAAGAAATCAGCTCTCTTCGGATCGTCCAGACCGTATTCAAAGCTGTGCTTTGGGTCGGCGGAGTGAAGGTAACTTTTATCGGGGAGGAAAATGTCCCGAAGGACACGCCGGTTCTCTATATCGGAAATCACCGGAGCTTTTTCGATGTTCCTCTGACATATCCCAGATGCCCGATCCGCACAGGTTACGTGGCAAAAAAAGAGATGGAAAAGGTTCCGCTTCTTTCCACCTGGATGAAACGTCTCCACTGCCTGTTTCTGGACAGAAAAGATATCAAGCAGGGACTGAAGACCATTCTGGAAGCCATTGAGAAAGTCAAATCCGGAATCTCCATCTGTATTTTCCCCGAAGGAACCAGAAATAAAAACGAGAGCGAACTGGAACTGCTTCCATTTCATGAAGGCAGCTTCAAAATTTCCACCAAGGCAAAATGCCCCATTATTCCCATTGCCATCAGCAATTCCGCGAATATCTGGGAAGCTCATTTTCCAAAGGTGAAGCCGACCCACGTCATCGTTGAATATGGAAAGCCAATTTATGTGGACGAACTGGAGAAAGAAGATAAAAAGCATCTCGGATCCTACACACAGAACGTGATCCTGGAGATGCTGAAGAAAAATCAGGAATTGATTTGAGTATAAAAAGGGATTTCACTGTGAATGTTGCCCGCGGGGTCTATGCAGAATTTTTTCGCATACAGAGTCACTTTGTCGGGAAATTCTGGTGAAAATCCGCAGATTTGGATGTCAAAAGTATCTATACAAAAAAATTGCTTCCCCAGACCCCGGAAATCCTAAAAAACGGGGCCTTGGAAGCAATTTTTTTTCATATAGAGAAAATTTGTCCCGAAAAAGCGGGATTTCTCTTGGAATTCCGGGGTAAATGGGGCCTGGCTACACAAAAATTTTGTATAGACCCTGCCGGGAAACTATTTGACGTCTCTAACCAGATATTGTGCATTATCATAGTCCTGTTCCTTTACAATTATTTCATAAACAGGAGCGCTATGAGAGAAATTTGCTCCAAAGCTCCTGACACTTCCTCTTCCGGGTGCCAGAAAATCCTGTTCATGGCTCGTCTGAGTGAATTTATATTTAATTTTATTTTTATCCAGTACATCCCGTATATAATTGAATTCTTTTAAAGAATTCCCAATGTACAGTGTTTTCATATGCGATACCTGCCTTCCGTAAGATTTTATGATTCCATTATACAAACCATGCAAAAGCAACTGTATATTTGAGATTCCTCATGTCATCATCCCCACGATCCACACAGCCGCAGCCACTCCTGCCGCTGTCGAAATCAGTGCCCCCGCCAGAGTATATCGGGTCTTCTCCACTTTAATGGAGCCAAAGTATACGCTCATACAATAGAACACGCTCTCTGTGGAACTGAGTATGATCGCCGCCATCAGACCCGTGGCAGATTCTGTCCCGAATTCTTTAAAAATATCCAGCAGAAGTCCGGTTGCCGCACTGGAGGAAAACATCCGGATTACCGTCAGCGGCACCAGCTCCGGCGGAAGCCCGATGGCACCCGTCACTTTTCCCAGTAACTCCCCGATAAAATCCAGAAAACCCGATTCCCGCAGAACTCCAACTGCAGTCATCAGTCCGATAAGGGTAGGGCAGATTCGTGCAACGGTTTTCAGCCCGTCCTTTGCCCCGTCCAGGAAATCCCCGTAGATATCCCTTTTCGACAGAAGTCCGCAGCCGATCACATAAAACAATAAAAAAGGTATCATAAGATTTGACAGATACGAGATGATCTTCATAATATCTCCTGTCCATGCTCTTATGATACCTTATGGTTATTCTTATTCAATTATACATTTCTTTATTTTGCCTGAATGTAAGCAGCAAGAGCCTGATCCTGTTTCTTAATGTGATCAAACAGCCAGTCTACAACGTTTTTCTGTACAGCTGCCACAAATGCAGCGGTCGGGCCTTCTTCCTCTACCAGCATCTCATGAAGCTCTGCAACTGCTTTTTTGAATTCTGCATGTTTTGCCTTATGAACTTCCATTCCCGGATAAGAAACCTCTTCCTGAAGTTTTTCCTCTTCTCCGAAGTGGAACTCTGTATATTCAGACAGATAGTCCAGCATCTTAATGGCTTCCAGCTTACCACCACCCTGCTCGCAGACAGTGACCAGCTTGTCTATCTTGCCAATCAGCTCCTTATGCTGTCCATCAATCATCTCATTTCCTGTTACCAGGCTGTTATCAAATTCTACCTTCATTTTCTCATCCTCCCGGGTTATTGTTTTTCTTTATGTAAAGCAGATATTCCAAATCTGCTTCGCCGCTTCTTTATCGCCGCAGACTTTGTTGCTGTATGTTTTATATTTTATCGTAATTCTTATGTTTTATCAACCAGAAATTCAAGAATTCTGGTCTTTTAAAATTTCCACATGAAAACGAATGTACATAATCCAGGAAAACACCCCGACAACGATCATCAACACAATCAGCAGATTACTTACCGTATCGGACAGTCCCGGAAAGAACAGCATCACCAGAATGCATGCATCCATTACAGCCGTATATATTTTGCCATACCATTTTGCGCCGTTCAGGGAATTTTTGCATTTTATCAGATAAAGTCCCATGGCTCCCATATATATTTCCCTGCACAAAAACACTGCCAGAAACACCTTCATAAGCGGATGCTTCAGCGTAACCGCGAGCACCAGAGTTCCCTGCACCAGCTTGTCCGCAACCGGATCCAGTATTTTTCCCAGGTTTGTGACCATGTCAAATTTTCTCGCAATATATCCATCTGCCATATCCGACAGAAAAATCACCGCCAGAACAACAAACGCAGCAATGTACTCCCTGGTTGTCTCAGCACGATTGTATTGCATCAGAAACACAGGAAGCATCAGTATCCTGCAGTATCCAATGATATTCGGGATTGAAAAAATCTCTCTAAGCTTTTTATTCTTGTTCATTCTTATTTTCCATTTTTACATTTATTCTCTTCTGGTACGACTCCTGCAGGAATTCCCTTGGCTTGATTTTCTTTTTCACACCATATTCATAAATCTGAATCCACATGTCATCTTCATCCATCATGTTCATGAGATCAAGAGCTCTGTACAGGGTAATTTCTTTGTTATTTTCCATGCAATTACTGAAAAAGTATGGAATCCCCGTTTCTGCTTCGGCCAGCTGTACAGAAATCATCAGCACAATCCCGCATAATTCGTTTACCGCGTCCTCCAGATAACCAGAATATCCCCTATGATAAGGTCAACCTCTTCCTTTTTCTGCTTTGAAAACTTTTTATAGCTTTCCACAAACGCTTTTTCCAGGCGTGCTCTGTCTGCGGTGCTTAATAATTGTCTTAATTCCTGTACCTTCATACGTACCTCTTCTTTCATATCAATATTTATTTTCTCGGCAATTCAGGTAACTCATCAAAAATATCTGATTCTTTTTTCTTCTGTTTTCATCAAAAATATCATAAAATACGCCAACAATCAACAAATATTAAAAGCGAAGAGCCTACACTCTCCGCCTTCTGTGATTCATCACCTTGCAGAACGCCACCGCCACAACTGTATTGATTCCCGTCACCAGTATCGCCGGGCCTACGATTGCAGCGGGCTGTGGGCTTCCGTACTGAGCACGGTAGGCGATCATATTCATGGGAATCAGCTGCAGGGACGAAACGTTGATGATCAGAAATGTACACATGGCGCGGCTTGCCGTCTCCGGGCCATTTATCGCACCTGATGTCCTGCCATCCGGACTTTTCTTCTGCTTCTCGTACTCTTTTCGGTTGATTCTGTCCAGTTCCTGAAAAGCCATCAGCCCCGACGACGTGCTCGCCCAGTTCAGGCCCAGAAAGTTCGACAAAAAATTGAGGGAGATGTAATGCTTTGCTTTTTCCTCTCCCTCAAGCTCCGGGAAAAGAAAGCGCAGCAGCGGTCCAATCCCCCGCGCCAGCTTTTCCACCAACCCCGCTCTCTCTGCAATCTTCATAATCCCGGTCCACAGCGCTGTAATCCCGGCCATGGAGATGCACAGCGTTACTGCTTCCCTGGAAGAATTTACCACGCCCTCAGTCACTCCGCTTAAATTTCCCGTCAGGGCTCCGTACACCACGCCAATCAGAATCATTCCGCCCCACAGCCAGTTCATCATCTCATATTCCTCCGGAAATCAGCCTTCTCCTAAAGCTTATGCCCGGACTTTTCTTCTATTCCTCTTCTGTTCTGATTCTGTACTGTTTCTGTTGAAACCATTTTCTCCACTATACCGTTTAACCGGTCCGGAAGCACCTGACCTTTTTTACGCTTCCTGCAGCGGCACTTGGCTCCCATCCGGCAGACACAGAACGCCTCCCGGTACATCTGCCGTCACTTCCAGATTCTTTCCGTCCCATTTTATCCGGACAGTTCCATCCGCAATGGGGAACCGGCAGTCCAGATTTTCAAAAAATTCCAGATGCGGCTTCACTTCAAATCTCTCCCCTCCCGGACAGAGAGGACGGATACCCATAAAATATCTTCCAAGAAGATAGATCGGGCTGGCTCCCCAGGCGTGGCACAGGCTTTTTCCAAAACGGTCGCCGTACATATCGTACTGCTCCTCCACCGGAGCTTCCGGATCAAATTCCTCCCAGAATGTCACAGCGCCACGATCCAGCATACCACCCCAGTAGCCTTTGATTTTCTCCAGAACTTCCTCCAGATGTCCTGCCTGGCAGAGTGCCTCCAGTTCATAGAACTGGAAATATGGCGTGGTAATCTGCGGAATTTCCGGATTTTCCAAAACATTTTCTATAATGGAGGTCTGCTTTTCTTCCTCTGCAATTCCGAATAAAAGGGCAAAAATATTCGCATGGCGGGTCACATGCCGTTTCCCTGAAGTAAAGGAGTCGATATATGCACCTTTCTCCTCATCCCAGAAACGTTTCTGAATCTGTGCTGTGAGAGCCTGATATTTCCCCATGTAACTCTCATCGGAAAATCCCAGAACCCGACTCATTTCTGCCATTACCTTCCAGCATTTTGCCAGAAGCATCTGTTCCGCACAAAGCGGGCCGTCCTTGTCCAGATCTGCCCAGTCGATATAAATCCAGTCTTTCTCACGGCCCACAATAAATCCGTAATCGTCCAGCTGTTTTTCACAAAATTCCATGGTCGAGCACATCTTCGGATAAACTTGTTCCAGGAAAGCCCGGTCCGCATATGCTTCATAATGTACCTGCACACCCAGTATCCAGAACAGAGTATAGTCCACGATCGTATTGATATGTGTCGTCATAGGATCGTTTCCGCGGAGAGCCAGCCAGGTACGGCGGTTGATGTCCTTATCCGCCAGCAGATACTGGTTGACAAAAAGGCTCTGGTAGGCATCTCCGCTCCAGATCCATTTATCTCTTTTTATTCCGTCAATAAAGAAGATTCCGCTGCACAGGCGGAAGGTATGCTCCGCCACCTTCCAGATGGAATTCAGTTTCTCATCCGAACAGGAAAACTCCGCTTTCACCGGAATATCAACATACTGGTGCAAAGCCCGCACCTGTACCTCTGAAGCCTTCACGCCGTCCAGAAATGCAAAACGCACCGCACATCTGGGGCATCTGCCTGTGTCCGGGTCTGTAAGCCAGCTATAATAACAGTGCTCCCGGTCAAGAGCTTCTTCCCTGGACTCTCCGCAGTATACGCGCACCTCTTTTTTCTCATCCGTAAATTTTACTTCAATCTGCGCAGTAAGCTCTGTCTCGAATTCACAGAGCAGTCCGCCATTACATTCTTCGATATGAACAGGCATATAAGTCTTTTCTGCATATTCCCAGTGAGACGGACGCTGTGTGGGGCTGGTAAAATATTTGCTGAACCCCACCCGAACCAATGGTTTGTCGTAGTCCTCCACCATCCAGCCCTCATCTGAGCAAATGACTTCTCCATCTATATAAATACTTGGAAATTCCTCAATACAGCCTGCATGAACGGCAATCACCGCTTCCCCCGCAGAACAGATCACTTCCTGCCCAAAAGGATATTTCCGGTCATTTACCAGTACAAATCCTGTGGCATCTGAAATTACAGTAAACTTTGTTTCCTGCTTTAGCTGATATGTTCTGCGGAATGCCACACGATTGCGGAAGCCCTCACTTTTCCAGAATGCCGGCCAACCGAAGCCCCGTTCCACACGGCTGAAGTTCTGCTTCATCCCATAATACAGTTCCATATCTCCCGGATACCAGATCCAATAACTCTTTCCCATAAATTTCTCCTTAAAATTCTTTTTCCTCACGGATGCCCACCGGTATCAGAATACGAAGCTCAAACCATCCGTCTTTTGCCTCAACTCTTACCGAGCCATTGTATTTCTGCACCGTACTGCGCATACTTTTCAATCCGTAGCCGTGATAATTCCGATCCTTTTTCGTCGTCTGCGGAAGACCGTTTTCAAAATCCAGCTCACCGCCATAACAGTTTTCCATACGGATCCGAACGAACCCCTTGTCCTTTGAAATCGTCAGATGAATCAGTCTCTTTTCCTTTTCCGGAATGGCGATCACACTCTCAATGGCATTGTCCAGGGCATTTCCAAACAGAGCACTGATATCCATGATGTCCATGAAATTCAGAAGGCTTCCATCTGCCACCACGGTCAGCTTAATATCGTTCTGCTGGCAATACAGACTCTTTCCAGTCAGAATCGTATCCAGAATCTTGTTCCCTGTTTTATTCTGCGCCTCATAGGATTCAATTTCGCTTTCCATCTTATCCAGATATTCCAGTGCATCCTTGGAGTCAAATTCCTCGCGCAGAAGATTAATCTGATGCTTCAGGTCGTGATATTTCTGATTTACCATATCCACACTCTTTTTCGAAATCTGGTAATTGGCATACTGCATATCCAGGATGTTCTGCATATTGTCAAAATCCACCTTAAGCTGCAGCTCGATCAGCTGTATATGATAGGCAAACAGAATCGCCAGTCCCCCCAGATCCACCCAGGTATGGATATTGAAAAGTTCCCGTGGAAGCTGCGCAGAGAAGGGGGTATTCACAGATGCATAGCTGAGATTACTCATAAAGTAAACTGCAATCCCGATCACTGCTACCATGGACAGTTCCCGGCTGTTAATATGCACATCAATGGAACCCCTATATACTTTCCGCCCAATCAGAAACAGGATTCCCTGCACCAGAACATACGTGGCAATCAGATACAAAATCTGAAAAACGGACGGTTTTGCTTCAGTTCCTCTGATTGCAAAAAAGCAAAGGAGCCATTCCAGGGAAGCGGAAAATTCCCCGATAATGAACATATGGATGGTATAATATAAAGTATTGATCCGATTCATATCATTGGCAAAATACATAAGTGCATATAAAGTTGCAAATTCCACGATCAGGCATGGCCAGAACAGCAGTTTCGGCACTCCGTCTGTAGTTGCCATGAACAGAATCAGAAAAGCAGCCATAAAAATACACAGCACCCTTTTTTTGTTGTTCCATGGATGCTTTTTCTTTAAAAATGTAAATCCGACAGCAGCAAGTACATACGAAACAGCATAGAGTATTCCGGGCGGATTTATCCATATCTCTCCCATCATTTACTTACCTCGTTCATATAGTCATTGAGCCTGTTGAGAAGTTCCTTTTTTCTGGAACGGCTTACCTGGATCACATCATTTCCCACCATCAGGTCGTTTCCGCAGATTCCGTTTACATGCTCCAGATTTACCAGATAACACTTATTGCAGCGAAAAAAATGTTCCGCCTCCAGGGTAGTCTCCACATCCTTCATAGAACCTTTGTTTTCAAAGGTTCCCTTATCGGTGTGGTAGATCAGGTCGTGATCCCGAACCTCCACATAATGGATTCCCGGAATCTCCAGCTTTTTCATTCCGCCCTTTATGGAAATGGAAATATACTTCTTTTTCCGGCGCTCCAGACGGGTCAGCGCGCGGTCGATTTTCTGTGAAAATGCAAAATAGGAAAGAGGTTTCAGCACATAGTCCAGCGCATCGACCGTATATCCTTTCATTGCATACTGCGGCGTATTGGTAATAAAAATGATCACCACTTCATCGTCCTTCTCCCGGATTTTTTCCGCGGCTGTCATTCCATTCATAAACTGCATTTCAATATCCATGAGGATGATATCAAAATTGCATTTGTACTCTTCCGCAATGTCTTCCCCGTCTTGAAAATACTCGATTTTTAATTTCTTACCGCTTTCTTCCTGGTACCTGTTCAGATATTTTTTTAATTTCTCCGCGTAACCCTTATCGTCTTCCACAACTGCAACCCTTATCATATTGGCCTCCTTCACACCTTCCCTTTTTTGGGAATATCCACGTTCAAAAGCGCTTTTTCCGTAATGCTAAAATAAGCATCTGCCCAATAGGCAGATGCTTATGAATCAGCTTTGTTTTCCTCATCATCCTATTGGATTTATCTTAGCATTTTTCCTGTGGAAATGCAACGATTCCCGAAGTCCGGCCATAAATTACCGCTGCCCTTTTCGAGCTTTCAGTGCCTTCTGCTCTTCGGGAAGATTCTTTTCTATGGTAAACATAAAAATCAGGATTGCACAGAGTGCGTAAGCGGCTGTTTCTACCCAGATATAGCTAACCCCGATGGCCACCTGTGTTCCAATTGTCTGTCCCGCTGTACCCAGAGATACGCTCGCCATCTGGTCGTATCCGCATGCATTGAGGATTGCGCTGAAAACGGCGTTCATAATTGGCGTTCCGGCAACCATAATGGAACTGTAGATGGACATGGTGAGACCGTCTGTACGAAGCCCTCGCTTAAACTCAATGTGGTCGATCACATCTGCCAGAATCGCCAGAATCAGATAGGCAGCCGGTGCGGAACCGAGACATTTGATTGCCACGCCAGCCGCAGTGATAACAATATTTCCGCCGCCAAGGCCTGCTATCACACCGCCGATCACGCCCAGAACCATGCCCCAGAATACCACCATCCTCTTACCGAATTTATTTGCCAGGGGAACAACAAACACAGCTGCCACCGCCATGGGTATCGCCCCCATGATTGCCAGAAGAGACTGGGAAGCTCCCCAGGCATCCGC